>CAYGOU010000312.1:0-3393 GCA_964351455.1 uncultured Porphyromonadaceae bacterium | reverse complement strand
GTCGGACCGTTGGTTGAGGGGGTCGCTAGAGCCAGAATCGACCATTGTTGCGGAGGAGATGAATCAACCATTGCCCCCATTGTGATTCATGGAGATGCTGCCATTGCCGGACAGGGGGTTGTATATGAAGTGGTTCAAATGGCACAACTTCCGGGGTATCGCACCGGGGGTACCATTCATTTGGTCATAAACAATCAGGTCGGATTCACCACCAATTATCTTGAGGCCCGATCAAGCACCTACTGTACCGATGTGGCCAAGGTTACCAAGGCACCAATATTTCATGTCAACGGGGATGATGTTGAGGCACTGATTTACACCATCACACTTGCTCTGGAATTCAGGCAGCAATTCAAACAGGACGTTTTCATCGACATCCTTGCCTACCGGAAATACGGACACAACGAGGGTGACGAACCTCGATTCACTCAACCTCTTCTCTACCAGGCCATAGCAAAGCATCCCGACATACGGGAGATCTACGGAAAAAGCCTGTTAGCGGAAGGCATTCTAAAACAGGAGGATATCATAGATATCGTGAGTGGGTTTGAAGCCACCCTGGAGCAGGAATACACCCTCAGCACCAAGAGCAAAAAACTCAAAATCAAGCCATTTTTAGCTGAAGACTGGACCGGAATGCAGCACCCCAACCAGGAGGACTTTCACAAAAAGGTAAAGACTGCGATTGGCAAGCAGCAGTTTGCTGATCTGGTCGTAAAAATCAATCAGCTGCCTCCGGATCTAAAATTCTTTCAAAAAGTTCACAAGATCGTTGAATCCAGATTGCAGGCGGTCAAAGAGAACCGGCTCGATTGGGCCATGGGCGAACTGCTTGCCTATGCCAGCCTTCTGACCAGCGGTATTTCAATCCGATTAAGCGGTCAGGACAGCGAAAGAGGAACCTTTGCCCACCGTCATGCCGCGCTGATACAAGAGGACACAGGCGAGAAGTATCATCCCCTCAAACACCTCAGCGAAGAGCAGGCAACCTTTGAGGTATACAATTCAATTCTCTCGGAATATGCCGTACTGGGTTTTGAGTATGGTTACGCCATGGCCAATCCCAACACCCTGACCATCTGGGAGGCTCAGTTTGGTGACTTTGCCAACAACGCTCAGGTAATCATAGATCAGTACATCAGTTCAGCTGAGGAGAAGTGGGGACTGATGAACGGGCTGGTGATGCTTCTGCCCCATGGTTATGAGGGCCAGGGGCCAGAACACAGCAGTGCCAGAATAGAGCGCTACCTGACTCTATGTGCCAACAACAACATGCAGATAGCCAATCCGACCACCCCCGCAAGTTTCTTCCATTTACTGAGAAGGCAAATGGTCAGAAGCTTCAGGATTCCGTTGATTGTCTTTACACCTAAAAGCCTGCTTCGCCATCCCGAGTGTGTTTCAGAAGCAGAAGAATTCACCGGCGGCCATTTCAGGGAGGTCATCGATGATCCAAATGTGGATGCGGAAACAGTAAACAGAGTGGTTTTTTGCTGGGGCAAAATGTATTACGACCTGTTAAAGCGGAAAAATGAGTGGAACACCCGCGACATTGCGCTTGTCAGGATTGAGCAGATGTATCCCTTTCCACACGAACAAATCAGGGAGATCAAGCGCAAATATAACAAAGCCAGGCTCTTCATCTGGGTTCAGGAAGAACCTGAAAACATGGGAGCCTGGAGGTTCATTCAGCAGGAAGCACCATACCTTGATCTGGTTTCTGTTTGCAGGAAGTCGAGCGGGTCACCGGCAACCGGCCTGTTCCACATTCATCAGGCAACCCAGCAGGAGCTTATCGATAAGGTTTTCAGAAAATGCACCTGCGAGCTTAAACTTCCTTATTGCGGATTACAGTGTGTCGAAGGCAAATCAAGAATAGAAATCCTGAAGGAGTTTGAATATCTCTAAGCGTTGGATATCTTTCATTCAATTAAAAGCTGATTAAGATGGTTGACATCATCGTTCCATCCCCCGGGGAATCAATCTCCGAAGTTGAAATAGGATCCTGGTTGGTTGAAGACAAAGTCTATGTTACTCAAGGTCAGGAAGTTGCACTCATTGAAAGTGAAAAAGCCACCCTTGAAGTGACCGCTCCGGATTCTGGAACCATAGAGATTCTGGTTGCTCCGGGAAACCGCATTGGGGTTGGATCCGTGATAGCGCGGATAGATCCCTCTGCACCGCCTGAAAGAGGTAAGGTGGCAAGTGCGTCATCAGAAAAAAAGGTTGTTGAGAAAACCCAGGCTCCAGCGACTGAAACGGTGGCTCCCACTCCATCCGGAAACAAGGCCGGTATGGAAAATTCATCTGTAAAGATCACTCCGGTAGCCAGGAAAATGATGGAAGAGCATAAGCTTTCAGTCGAAGATGTGATCAAAGGACTGAAAAGACTTTCAAAGCAAGAGGTGCAAATGGTGCTCGAGACCCGCGAAGTGGAGCCGCTTGAAACCGCTCAGACTGAACTGACTGCCGCTGTGAGAGGTGAAACAAGAAAAAGGATGAGTCTCCTTCGCAGCAAGCTGAGTGAAAGGCTTGTAGCAGTAAAGCTTGAAACCGCCATGCTCACAACCTTCAATGAGATTGACATGTCAGCGGTCATCGATTTGCGCAACCGTTACAAGGGTGAATTTGAAAAGAAGCATGCAGTCAGGCTGGGATTTATGTCATTTTTCGCATTGGCAGCCACCCGTGCACTGCAGGAGTTCCCCCAGGTAAACTCAATGATTGACGGTGAGGATATCGTTGAATTCAATTACATTGACATCGGAGTTGCCGTGCAAACGCCCAAAGGACTTATGGTACCGGCAGTCAGAAACACCCAGGGGATGACTCTCGCGGAGTTGGAGGCCGGTATCGCCGCTCTCGCTCAAAAGGCCCGCGAAAACAGAATTTCGATGGATGACCTGAAGGGAGGCACCTTCAGCATCACCAATGGCGGTGTTTTCGGATCTCTTCTTTCAACTCCGATCCTCAATCCTCCTCAGCCCGCCATTCTCGGCATGCATAACATTGTTGACAGACCGGTAGCCCTTCAGGGATCGGTGGTAATCAGGCCAATGATGTATGTTGCCCTCTCCTACGATCATCGCCTGATAGATGGCAAGGATTCGGTTGGTTTTCTATTGAGAATCAAGGAGTTTATCGAAAACCCGATGAAAATGCTGGGTAAACCCGGAAATCCGGAGCGAAATCTTCTGGCACTTTAAATATTAAAAACCATCTGAACTGGCAACGTTTTGAGAGCTTTCACATTCCTTCTATTACTAATGGCATTCTGGTGTCCGGTCAAATCCCAGGAGAATAACCCGGATGCACTGAAGTTTCTACTTGCTTGCCAGGATGGTAATGCGGAGGAGGTGATCCGCTGCCTTAATCAGGGTGTTGACATCAATC
>CAYGOU010000311.1:0-3500 GCA_964351455.1 uncultured Porphyromonadaceae bacterium | reverse complement strand
GCTTCAGCAGTTCCGGGTCCTTGCAATCTCCGGTAAACAGAACCGAGACTGACAGTGATCCTCCAAATTCGCGGTCGATCTGACCGGTCGTAATCCTGATGGGATCATCCTCCCTGAAGAACTTGACCGTGTTTCCTTCGACCTTCAGTCTGAAGATTCCCAGTCCGACGACCAGCGTGAGCAGGATGCCAGCAATCAGGATTTTTCCCGGGTGTTTCACGATCCCGCCGGCCAGACTCCTGAGAATCCTTATGCTGAATCCCGCGGTTTTTGCTTTAACGACTGGTATTTTTTCGGGTCTGAGGATGGCTAGATGTGCGGGAATGTATATCAGGCTCAGCAGCAGGGCCCAGGCAATTCCGATGGCCGCCAGGATACCAACCTGGCGGGCAGGAACGATGATGTGTGTGAGCAGTCCCAATACCCCGGCAATTGTGGTCAGTGCTGTCAGGATTACGGGCCACGACATGGTTTTCAGCAATGCCCCGATCATCCTGGATCCACGAATATCGGGATCCTCCCTGACCAGTTCATGGTAGCGATTGACCATGTGGATTCCGTAATTGTTGGCGATTGCAATCATCATCACCGGAAGCAGAATGGTGACCATGGCAAATTCCCAGCCCATCAGGGGCATCAGTCCCGCTGTCACCAGAATTGACATGATTACCACGGAAAGAGGAAGAAACACTCCCCTGAAATCCCTGAATGAGATCCAAAGCACTATGATAATGAGAAACAGGGCCAGGGGTAGCAGAAACCAGAGATCGTTTTGGATGTCGTCACCAATAGCTTGGCTGACAGCAGGAAAGCCACCGACGGTGATTTTGCCGGCACCCGGACTAAGGGCTATACAGGAGTCGATCGAAAAGAGAAGCTTGCTATTGTCTGTTTCGTTCTTCACCAATCCGATGATGACGGCCAGCCTGAAATCATCCGATACCACAACACCGCTGGTCAGTTCGTTGCCCGAGAGCCGTTTCCGGAGCTCCTCGCGTTCTGTTTCCGTTTCCGGGATTTTGGGCACCGCCTTTTCTACCACCATCATTCCGTACTCACCCCTGATCTCATTGGTGGTAAACAGAGAGATGGTTCTTTCGATTGCCTCCACGGATGATATGCGTTCGCTGAGATCTCTTATTCTCAGAAGGCTCTCGCCAGCCAGAATGTCATCGTCCTCGATCAGCAGCATGACCAGGTCGCTGCCACCGAAAATCTCCTCAATTCGTTCGGTATTGATTCTTGAGGGCATGGTTTCTGGTACCATGGCTTGAACATCAGGATCAATGACGATCCTTGTGGCCACCCCTCCCATTACTAGGGCAATAAGCCAGGGGACTACCAGAAAAACATAGCGGAATTTATAAATGATCTCTTTCATGATCTGGTTTATCTTCTTAGAATGATTTTTATGCGAGTTTCAGGCGGGGTAACCGCCACGGTACATTTGTCAAAGGCAGGTGTTCTGAGCAGTATGCGGGGGTTGTTGGCAAAACCAAAGGCTTCAGCCGGCAGTCCGATCCTGTTGTATTCCATGGTGCCGGACTCATTTTCGTCATCCATTGCCGAAAAGGCGTAATTCCCGGGTGATATGCTGGTGGTTGTGCAGATCATCCATGCTCCCTCAAGGGAGTCCTTGCAGAAAACGAGGGTGCAAAAAGGGTTTTCAGGGAATTCTTTGGCATTCTTGTACACCGCCACCCTGACGGAACCCTTTTTCGAAACAAGGGGACCAATCTCAAAAACTACCATCTGCTGTGCAGCCGACTCTGCAGCCAGCAGCAACAGGCCGGTCATCAGCATCAGGCGTAACATGGTCAGAAGAATAGTTTCAGTTCAATATATGGACCGCTGAAGAGCTCTTTTACCCATTCGATCCTTGTGTTCTCCTTGCCCTGGTAGTATTGATATCCGGCACTGAATTTCACCCGGTCGGCAGGCGACCAGGTGAAGGAGGGCCATATCAGGTGTTCTCCGGTAGTAAGGTTGTAGTAAATGTTGGCCTCCAGGGATAGGGTTTCATGAAACAGGTTAAGTGAAGGCCTGAGGATCAGGCGGTGCATCCACTCATCGGTTTGTTCAAAAAGAAGTCTGTTGGCATAGGCCAGGTACTGATCGATCATGCCGGGCAGATAAGGCCATATTGCGGGATCAGAAAGCAGCGCCGGATCGAGGGTTCCGGGTGGATCCATCGGGATGAAATTCTCAACCCATTTTCCCGCCCAGGCTGCAACCATGTGCAGCTTCCCGAATGAGCGGTCAATGCTCAGGGTGGCGTTCCATTCTGATTCAGGGATAAATGCTGACTCCTCAAATAGGTTTGAGGGATTTCTCCAGGCGATTTCTCCCCGAAGGGCGGTTTTTCCGAGCGCTGCTGAGAAGTCGGCACCAAAGATCTCCTGTCTGAACACAGTTGGATTTATTGAGAGGCCGAAGTTTCCTTCTGGTGGCATTGTAAGAGCACCCGGTGCAAGGAAGGGCATAAGGTCGTAGCCTCTGAAATAGGATATTGACCCCTCGATTTTTCCTGACAGAATTCCGACTTTGGCAGCCAGCGTACCATCCTTCAGTCCGTACCCGGTAGTTCTCATTTCACCAAAGTTGATCAGTTCAGAAAATCCGACGAGATCAAAGCGGTAAACCGACGGCTGATAAACCGGCAGGTAGGCCAGCTCGAGCTTCAGCCAGGGAACCGGAGCCAGGTTGTAGGTAAGCGCCCAGTTCCCGAGGCGCATCTCGTCCGTGTCATGTGACCTGACGAAATAGTCGACCGGAGTGAGATTGTCTGTTGGGTTGAATCCATCGGCCCTCCCCCAGGCGAGAATCTGCTTTCCGATTCTGAAGTCTCCCGCACCGGTTTTCAGGTTGACCCAGGCTTCGCGGAGTTCTGCCTGGTTGACAACACTGCCATACTCAAAAGCGGATCTCAAACGCAGGTCTGCAAAGGTCTGGGCCCTGGTGTGACTTCGGGCAGAGATCTGAATGGAGGTTTGACCATAGATACTGTTAGTATAAGGGGTGTTGCCGGAGGGGAAATTGCCGTACCAGCATCCCCTTGTAAAACCATGTATCAGGTCATTGCCCGACTTTGACGAACTGAGGGATTGCTCAAAAATGCCCTGTCCGGCCAGTGGAAGGAAAAGGAAGGTCAGAAGCAGAAAAGTGATTTGTATGCGCACCATATCTTTTTTTGAGCAAGATAGGGTGACTGAAAACCGATGTCGCCTGATCAAAGCGGGGTATAAGTGCGGGACGTCCAGTCCGGCCGGAACGGACCTCAGTCGGGCGAAATTCCTTCTGCCTGCTGACTGAATTCGGAGGGGGTCATGCCGGTGGTCTTTTTGAACACAGCATTGAAGGTCGATTTCGAGTTGAATCCGCAATCGAAGGCAAGGGCAAGCAAGGTAAAGTTTTTGGATCCCGGGTCTTTCAGTCTTTCGATGAATGCTTTAACCCGAAGTTCGTTGATGTATGTGTAGAAGTTCTTTTCAAGAACCGTG
>CAYGOU010000310.1:0-3516 GCA_964351455.1 uncultured Porphyromonadaceae bacterium | reverse complement strand
GGCATACTCAGGTTTGAGTGCCGGGTTGGGCACGATGACCGCTCCCGGCTCAGAGTCGAAAACCTTGCCCACATCGTCGATGTTGGGAGCCCTGAAGCCGGTCGAAAGATTGATGTTCAGCTGCCAGCGCGAATTGGGTGACCACGCAGCTCCCGCACTGCCGGTGACGGCTCCGTTTCCGATGTCGGCCCTTTCGAAAGGGAACTGATAAAAAACCGTGTCGAAGACGGCCGAAAGAACCACCTGGTTGTATCGGGCTCCTGCCTGCAGCGTCAGCTTCTCAGAGGGCTTATGACGAATGCTGCCATATACGGCGTATGAATCCCAAACCGCAGGATTGGGGTAGCGGGCCGGTCCCGGAAAGAGCTGCCGGGTATCCAGATTGGCATCCTCGCCGGTTGAGTGAACATCGTTCAGAATGGCCTCCACACCGTAAAAAAGGTGAGTCTTCTCACTCATTCCTTTTTCAAGATCCAGGTTGATCGAAAAGGCCTTCACCTGCTCGGTTCTGTGCCGGAGGATCTTGTCGTTCCAGTCGCGGTCGTGACGGCTCTCCTCAAAGAACTGATGCGCCAGGGTCAGCCGCAGATTGTCATAGGCCGACCGCCTGCCGGTATGGCTGAGGTTGAAGGCATTCATCATCCATGTCTGAGGACCGTAGTACCACTCGGCAGATCGTTGCCTTTCGCCACGGTAGCGTATCAGCCGGTCGTAGCGCGAAAAGTCTGAAGTGGTTGAATAATGAAATCCATAATCAATGGTGAGCCGGTCGCTGTGTTTGTAGAGCAGCTTTTGCGTCAGGTTAAACTGGCTGTATCCGGTTGGCTTTTGCACCCGCGGGTCAGGATTGATGAGCATGGTGTCGCGGCCGTCGATGGTTGTCCCGTAGGTGGGACGCAGGTATTCTTCAGGACCATGACTCCCCATTTTCTGGTCGCCGTAATCGGTGAAGGTGGCACTTGTGGCAACAGCAACTTTCCTGAATCCGAAGTTGAGATCCAGATGACCCGTTTTCTCCATGTTTGCCGACGACCAGCGGGTGAAGGCCGACCCCTTGATCCGGGGTATATCTCCATCCGAAAATCTGGGTTTAAGGGTATGAAAACTCATCACGCCGCCGATGGCATCGCTGCCATAGATGACTGAACCAGGACCGAAAAAAATCTCCGTGCTCTCAATGGCCAGGGGATCAAGACTTATCACGTTCTGCAGGTTGCCGCTCCTGAAGATGGCATTGTTCATGCGCACCCCATCCACGGTGATCAGGAGGCGGTTGGTCGAAAAGCCCCGGATCATGGGCGACCCCCCGCCCAGCTGACTCTTCTGAACGTAAACCTCACCCGAGGAGGCCAGCAGGTCGGCCGCCGTCTGGGGATTTTCAAGCATGATGCTTGCAGGCTTGATGGTGCTGATCCGCTGTGGCAGGTCGGTGGTGTTTTGCTGCCATCGGGTGGCCGAAACCACCACCTCTCCCAGTGAGATTTCATCGGCAATCATGTATATGCGAAAATTCACCCGCGACAACTCCAGATAGGTGCAGCGATAGGTGAGGTAGCCCAAACGGCTGAACTCAATGCGCGTGCTCCCCTTGAAGGGGGAGAGGTCGGCCCGGCCCTTTTCATTGGTGAGGGCCGAAATAACCGGATCCTGACTGTATATGGCTACCAGATCGAGTGGCTCATGGGTGGTCTGGTCCTTGACCAGCACTTCCTGAGACATGGCTGAAAAGCCAATCAACATAAGTAGAAGCAAATGAATTCGTTTCATCATAACAGCCCAAAAATAAAAGGTTTTATCCTGACTCCAGCTATTCTTCAGCATCCGCATTTCTTTTGCGGGTGCGCCAGCTTGAGTAAAGAATGCCTCCCAGCAGCGAAACGGCGATTACCGACAGGGAAAGGGCGTTTATTTGTATTAAGACGCACAAGGCATTAGGAGGTAATGCTGCTGAAAGAAAATATTTAAAAAAGGATCATGCCGGCATATGAAACGGTCGCCGTACCATTGTTATAGGGAATTCCGCAGGCCGAAACGAGGGCATTCACATCAATACCGTAAGCCTCCAGGGAGGCGATCGCCTCACCGGGATATGGGCAGGGCGAATCGGGACAGGTACACTGGTTGCAATACTTGCATTGTCCGGCGTTCAGCGGAAAATGGGGCCTTCCGGACTCGGACAATCTGAACTCCTGAAGGACCGATCTGAACACCTCTTCATGCCGGTCGGCCGCCCTCACCATGCCCTCGTAGTCGAATGAATCCTCAAGTGCCGTCACCGTCTGAATCACCAGTCCCCGGTCAAACTGCATGACCTGGTTCCGCAGGATCTCAAATTCGCCCACCGCCGGCGGACACATCCAGTTTATTCCGTAATGGCCGCAGTGGTTCATGGCGCATAGCTCCCTGAAGCTCTCCGAAAAGCTGATGTCACGAACGGCAACAATTCCTGCCCTTGTCGCTCCGCATCCTGACGCCAAAGCGAGTAAACCTTGAAAATCCGCTGAATGACCCTCTTCACTCATCACTCATCATTCATCATTCCCATTCTCCCCGGGTAGTCGGTGATGATGCCGTCGACGCCCAAATCCTTCATTTTTTTAAAATCCGACTCCTTGTTGACGGTCCAGGGAATGATTTTCATGCCTTTCTGGTGTGCCTGGGTCACAAGTTTCTTGTTGACCAGCAGGTAATTAGGACTGTAAATATCCGGAGTGAAGCCCAGCTCGTTAAGGTTTTTCTTCATCGGTTTCACATTGGCCACCAGAAGAGCGCTACGCATTTCGGGGTGATGCTGTTTGAGGTATTGGAGCGTTCTCGGATCGAACGACTGGATGGTGGTGCGGTCGGCAATGCCCTCTTCTTGTACGACGGCCATAAGAAGGTCAACGAATGCTCCCGGTTTGGGATGAAAGATGTCATCGCCGTCAGGGGTGCTTTTGGTTTCAATGTTGTATCCCACCGGAGGCAAACCCCTGCTCCGGCAGTACTCTTCAGAGGCCTGGATCACCTCACGCAGGGAGGGTTTGCATACTGCTACCCGCTCCTGTTCCGGAAATCCGGGATGGGCTTTGCTACCGCAGTCGAATTGCTGAACCTGGGCCAGGGTCATCTCATAGATCCGGTACTCCTTTTCCCGGCTCTTGAGAATTTCAGTGCCGCTGCTGTCGAGACAAATCACATGCGACATCCAGGGTTCGTGCGATACCAGCACCTGAAGATCTTTCGTGATAACCACATCCATCTCAAGGGTATTAACCCCAAGATCAATGGCCTTGAGAAAAGCGGGAATGCTGTTCTCGGGCATGAGCCCGCGGCAACCGCGGTGTCCCTGCAAATCGAAGGATTGAGCCGCACCCGGCGACGAAGAAAGCGCCGTCAGGATCATCAGGATGAAGAGGGGTTTCATGGCAGAAGAGGATTTTAGGTTTACGGTTTACAGATTACGGATTACAGATTACGGATTGTCCATGCCTAAATAGCGTTGACCGTTTTTAGCCGGTTTATACTTTTAAGCCA
>CAYGOU010000309.1:0-3517 GCA_964351455.1 uncultured Porphyromonadaceae bacterium | reverse complement strand
GATATGGTCACCGCCGGATACAACAGACTTCACGTCAGGGTCGCCCCAGTGTTTCAGAATCCATCCGGCACCATGGGCAGGGCGCACTTTTACGCACCGCAAAAAGTGATTGGTCATCTTGCCATAGGAACCTTCACCTTCAATGTCATTGTGCTTTTGATGATGATCCTGCTTCTCTACATTTCACTATATTTCGACTGGCTCAGAAAAACCATCAACAGGGTTGAGAAAATAAAATTCGGGAGGCCACAAGCCCGAATCTAAGGGTTTGAGAATTCTGATACCGCTTGTTCAACCGAATCCCTTACTTCGAGAATCATACTGAACCCTGAAGTATCCAGGATATCCTTTACCACCCGGTTAGGACTGCAGAGCTTAAGCTTGCCGTCAACCGACCATAATTTTTTTGCTGCTACCAGAAATACCCTCAGTCCTGAGCTGCTGAGATACTCCAGACCTTCAAGATTAAGTATCACCTTTTTGTAGCCTTGATCCAGGATTTCGCGTATATATTTTTCAGCCTCAGGTGATGAACCCGAGTCCATTATTCCATTAATCTCAACAATCTTCAATCCTTCACGGTCATGCATATTCAGGTTCAACATATTCACAATGAATTATAAGTTTTTGGTAAAATGTATGCTGTCCTTGCCAATCTGGCTCTTGTACTCATAATGGTAATCATCGACCAGAAATTTCACCAGATGAACCCCCAGTCCCCCGACTTCCCGATCCTGAACTGAAAGTGAGATATCGGGTTCCGACTGCATGAATGGGTTAAAGGGCACACCATCATCCAGAAGGGTAATCATCAGTTTATCGCGGTAAAACCTGACCATAATTTCTATATGATGCTCAAGGTCATCAGGATAGGCGTATTTAATCGTATTGCTGATCAATTCATCAAATACGATGCTTATTTGCTGTATTGGTAAATCAGGTACCTGCTGCTTTCGGGCAAACTGCTCAAAACTCTCGATCAGTCCCCTGATATTTTGGATTTTGTTTGAAATGGTAATAAAAAGATAGTCAAGCATTGAATCCTCAGTAATTTCCATCAATTCGACGGTAAGCATGGTTATATCATCTGCCTGTTCGGCTTCGCCCTCATGGATTTTGATGTCATCCAGAACTTTTTGCACCAGTTCAGGCATCGGAAGGGTCATACAATCACTCAACAAAGAGAACAGGCGTTCATCAGAATAAAGTGAATTACCAGAATCTCTTGATTCAACGATACCATCGGTGTAAACGAACAACTTCTCCCCCCGTTGTACCTGGAAAACCGTTTCACCATAATCACGGTCTTCCATGGCGCCTAAAACAGGACCATGAAGTTCGCCAAGTCTTTTAACTCCGGTGCCTGGCAGGCCAAGCAGGTATGCAGGATTGTGGCCGGCATTGGTATAAACCAGGTAACCGGTTGTTGTGTTGAGAATTCCAATGAAGACCGTTACAAACATATACTTGTCATTGTCCTTGCTAAGCTCATTGTTAACCCTCGAAATTATTGCTGCTGTTGATCGCTGGTCTTTTGATCCCGACTTAAGGAGGGTTTTCGTAACTGCCATCAGCAAAGCAGCCGGAACACCTTTGCCCGAAACGTCTCCGACGAAAAAGCAGATATTCTCATCATCAATCCAGAAAAAATCGTAAAAATCACCCCCAACCTCACGTGCAGATATGAGCAGTGCTTCGATTCCGACATCCTTTCGGCCAGCCAATACCGCACTCGACTCAGGCAGCATGCTCATCTGTATCTCGCGGGCAACATCCAGCTCGCTTTCCATCCTCTTTTTATCACGAAGCATCAACTCCTCCAACTGCTTGCGACCTGTTATGTCCTGTTTTACTGCAACAAACCTTACAATGCGGTTTTGATCATCCAAAACAGGAGTAATGGTCATCTCTTCGGTATAAAAGGTTCCATCCTTTCTTCGGTTGATCACCTCATTATGCCACACATTCCCCGCCAGGATGGAACTCCACATACTCCTGAAAAATTCAGGGTCATGAACGCCGCTGCTCAGGATTTTAAGGCTCCGACCAACTATTTCATGTGAAGTGTAACCGGTAAGCCTGGTAAATCCAGGATTCACCCACTCAACCACACCCCGGGTATCGGTAATTATGATGCCATTTGCAGCGGATTCAAGCGCCGCAAGATGAACCTTCATCTGGTCACCAATGTTTGGTTTCATAGCGTCTGGCAACGCTGAACTGCTGTTAGGTGAAAATCGTGATGAATAGCGGTTTCGCTCCCTGATAAAGAGAATAAGAGCCAGAAGAAAAAGAAAAAGGAGGAGTGCCTGAATTATCATTCATTGTAGATATGATAATTAAGACAATCCTCCTTCGGAAAGGTTGAGTATTATTCCCAGTCTGGCAACCTGCCGGGTGTCAGCGGTGCACCCATCGAACCCAGACGCTGATCCATCTTTTCAAATTCGGGCAACAAAGCTTTCACCTTTTCGTATAAAGGTTTGAACAATTCTGAAGCGACCTCGTACTGATAACGGGCATTACCCGGCACATCAGAGAAATTGCCCCACAAACCATACATCGCAAATCCGGCCCTTCTGCGAAGGCTCACTTCGCCATCCAGATCGAGCCGACCGGGATCGGGATCACCGTTCAGCATCAGCTGAAGCTCATTGACCTTGTTCTCAAGCTCCTTAACGGATGCCATCAGTTTTAGTGCATCTTCGCCCCGGAAGGCCTTGGTGGCAGCTTTCCATGGGTCGATCTTGGCGCTCATGTCAGCGATGGCCTGAGATACTGCTCCCACGGCACTGTTCAGTTCGGCAGCTTTCATTCTGTAATCATTCAGTTCTGCCAAATCCCTGGCCGGTAGCGTCTGAAGGTTGAGGTTCTTAATCTCAAAAGAGACCGGTTCTGCCAGCTCAGTTACCACCCCCTTGACATTTTTAGCCATCGAAATCTTATAGGTCCCTGGAACAACGGGTATACCTGATGAGGGCAAACCACTGGTCACAGATGCATCGCGGGCGCTGACCGAGAGGGTCGAAGGATACTGCATGTCCCAAACCAGTTTACCCATACCTTTTGAAAGGGGACTTCTCAATTCGCGCAAGAATTTTCCATCACCATCGGTAATGGTGAAAATCAGGTACGATGGCAACTCATTCTGCTCGGCCTTCCACTGCTCAAGGGTCGGATATCCGTAAACTTCACCCTTTTCAAACTTCTGGCGCTCAATCTTTTCTCTTTCTGCTTTCAGACTGGTAACACCCTCTTTAACCCAGTAGTGAATGATCACTCCATATTCAGGATTCGGAGCGCTGTAATAATCCTCCCCCTGAAAACCCTTCTGCCGTGAACCCAGTGAACCCAGAGGACTCCAACGGTTGAACTGATAAGCATTCTTGACCTGAAACAGATGACCTTCGCGTGAAGTCAGCTCAGGCACCAGTTCCCTCATGGGGGCATAATTGTCTAACACGTAAAACCCACGTCCAAAGGTCCCCAGCACCAGGTCATTCTCCCTTTCCTGAAT
>CAYGOU010000308.1:0-3525 GCA_964351455.1 uncultured Porphyromonadaceae bacterium | reverse complement strand
CTCACGGAGTGTCGGTGCATTCGCTCGATGCCATGGAGGCCGCCGCCGAAAGTTCGTGGGTGGATGTGGTGCATGTCAGGATCAATGCCTTCGGCGATGCCATGGACCATAAAGATCCCGCCCGGGTGACCCCGGTGATCGAAAAGCTGCACAAAGCCGGTAAAGGGGTGATCGGGATGAAACTGATCGGAAACGGGAACTTCAAGGACCAGTCCGACAAGATCGATGAATCGCTCAGGTTTGTGCTGAAACTCGGAACCGTCGATATGGTGATCGTCGTATTTGAGACACCCGGACAGATCGATGATTACATTGGTCGGATCGGCAGGGCGCTCAAAACCATCTAAAGCCCGGATTTTATGAAGGTCAGAATCCTGATTATTATATTGATCGCCATGATGCTTCAAAACTGTGCTCCCCATGGAAAGCTGGATAAGCTGACCGCTCCCGGGGCGAAACCCGAACTGCTTTCGGGGGATTTTCTATTCACAGAAGGACCGGCCCCTGACCAGCACGGGAACGTTTATTTCACCGACCAGCCCAACAACCGGATCATGGTCTGGAGCGTTGATGACCAACTTTCGCTCTTCATGCAACCCTGCGGTCGCTCAAACGGATTGTACTTCGACCGCGAAGGAAATCTCTGGTCCTGTGCCGATGAAAAGAATGAACTGTGGCAGATTGACCCCGGTAAAAACATCCGGGTGGTGGTCTCACAACATCACAGCGCTGCACTCAACGGTCCGAATGACCTCTGGATCGCCCCCAACGGATCGGTCTATTTCACCGATCCCTATTACCAGCGTTCTTGGTGGAGCCACAGCGAAATGCCCCAGGATCGCCAGGGAGTTTATCTGTTTGAACCCGCAAGCCAAAGCCTTATACGGGTCGCTGATGACCTGGTGAAGCCGAACGGCATCATCGGCACTCCCGATGGCAAAACCCTCTACGTTGCCGACATCGGGGCCGGCAAGACCTGGAGATACACGATTGATAACAGGAGCAGACTGTCTGACAAGACCCTCTTTTGCGAACTGGGCTCCGACGGCATGACCCTTGATGAAAAGGGTAACCTCTACCTGACCGGGAAGGGGGTCACCATTTTCGACAGGCAGGGAAATCTGCTGGGCAATATTCCGATACCTGAAAGCTGGACCGCCAACGTATGTTTCGGGGGTGCTGACCGGAAAAGCCTCTTCATCACCGCCAGCAAGGGACTTTACCGGGTTAAAATGAGGGTCAGGGGAGTTTAGCCTCTTCTTCAAGCTTTTTCTGTCTTCGCAGCATCAGCTTTTCGGCCCTCTCACGTTTCAGCTTCTTAAGCCTTCTGGGTCCGTAGAAAAGCCAGAATCCCGTGATGGTAAAAATCAGCAGGGCAAGGCCACTGAGGGTTGAAAAAACCAGTTTGAACCCTCCGTTGGTGCCTGCAAGGTGGTCGAGAATCGATCCGTCGTGAATCATTTCAATCAGGTCAGCGCCTCTTTTCTCAACATGGAGCAGGTTACCCGTGGTGCCATCCAGCTGCAAGGCGATGAATCCCTCCTTAAAAATGAATTTAACCATGCCGTGCTCTTTCCGGATGTCGATCCTTTCGGCCTTGGTTGAACGGCCCGGGAAAAGGGAGTCGTACAGCATGCATGATCGTTTGTGCAGGCTGTCGATTGAGAGCCAGGTTTCAAAATCTGAAGAGATTCCCCGATGATTGACAGACTGGATCAATCCTCCGCTGTTCTTCTTCCAGGCCAGTAAAATACCGGTGACCGATACCAACAGGATGATGCCGACCAGGTAAACCGCAGTGATCCTGTGAATTCTCCTGAATGAATTGATCAGCCTCCCCGTGGATAATGGGTGCTTTCTCCGCTTTGGTTTACTCCCCGGCATAATTTTTCAATGATAATCAATATCGCCGAGGTATTCAACCATCGGAGAGGTTTGTCGGTAAGGGACTAAAATAACGCAAGGATTTGTCAACTTATCACCCATCCGGGCAGGGATTTTCTGATAATTTTTGCAAGAAATCATTTTCCAGCATCATGAAAAATACACGCAGATCTTTTGTGAGAACCCTGTCGGTCGGAACCGCCGGCACCATCCTTCTGGGTCCGGCCTGCACCTCTGAAATGGCGAAGCATAACCGGGCAGTCAGCAAGGTGGTTTGGCCCTCCGACCGGCTCAATGTGGCCATGGTCGGCATCGCCGGTCGCGGCTACAGCAACCTTCGGGCACTTCAGGATCAGCCGGTCAACATCGTAGCCCTGTGTGATGTCGACTGGAGAGAACCTGCCCAGAAGGCTTTCACCGAGTATCCGGATGCAAAGCAGTACAAGGATTTTCGCAAGATGCTCGAAAAAGAGAAGCACATCGATGCGGTGGTGGTCTCAACCCCCGATCACACCCACGGGATCATCGCCTCAACGGCCATCCGGATGGGCAAGCATGTCTATTGTGAGAAGCCCCTGGCCCACTCGATCTACGAAACCAGGCTCCTGACACGCCTGGCCCGCGAACATGGCGTGCAGACCCAGATGGGCAACCAGGGCCATTCGAGCGAAGAGATCCGCAGGCTGTACGAATGGGTGGCAGCCGGACTGCCCGGGGAGGTCACCGAGGTTCATGCATGGTGCGACCGTCCCTCGGGCGGAGGTTCAGTATCCTTTGTTCATGGTATAGAAAGGCCCACCGGCGAGTTCAAGGTTCCGAAAAGCCTCGACTGGGACCTCTGGCTCGGTCCGGCCATGGATCGGCCCTACCATCCCGATTACCTGCCCATGAAGTGGCGGGGCTACATTGACTTCGGCTGCGGAGCTCTGGGGGATTTTGGCTGTCACACCCTCGATCCCTCCTTCTGGGCCCTCGATCTGGGGAGCCCGGATGCGGTGCTCGCCACCACCACCAATAACCTGGCTGATGTAAAATATGACACCTTTCCCACCTCCTCGATCATCACCTACTGGTTCCCGAAAAGGGGTGACAAGCCGCCGGTGAAACTGATCTGGTACGACGGCGGGATCACCCCGAAATGGGACGAGCGGTTTGAGCAGGTGGAGTTCGGTGATAACGGGGCCCTGCTGGTATGTGAAAAAGGACTGATCCGGCACGGGTCGCACGGGGCGGGGGGACTGACATTCATACCGTGGGAACAGGGCCATGCCTTTGAAGATCCGGCTCCGACCCTGCCACGCGTGGGCAAGCACATGGCCGACTGGGTCAATGCCTGCATAACGGGAGAACCGGCCAGCGCCAATTTCGACTACGGCGGTCCGCTTACCGAAATGGTCTCACTCGGTGTTGCAGCCAGCCTGCTGCGCAATCAGAAACTCGAATGGGATGCCGCGGCGATGAAAGTCACCAATGTCGAAAGCGCCAACGCCATCATTCATCCGGAGTTCAGAAAGGGGTGGGAGATGTAGAATTGGATTGAACCTTAGCCTTCATCTCAGGCAGTTCCAGGTCAGTGCTTTCATAATTCAATAATTCAGGTTAACTTCTTAGGAGTTAATTCCGAATTAAGCAGCTAAATTC
>CAYGOU010000307.1:0-3547 GCA_964351455.1 uncultured Porphyromonadaceae bacterium | reverse complement strand
TTTGAAGCAATCAGGCTCATGACGGTTGAAATTACCAAAAAAATCAACGGTACCTGGCCGGGGTTCTGAACAGAAAGGGATCCTGATATTCGTTCATATATGATGGTCAAATAGTAGCGATTTGCTGCAGATGCCGGCAATATTAACCAATTTCATCCACCCCGAATATGACAAATGGCTTCTTTTGCCGGTATCGGCAAGCCATCTTATCTTTACCCCATGAACCGGACGACAAGTGCAGGAGCTCTGGCTTCCCTGATTGCTCAGGGAGAGCACCAGCAGCAAGATTTTAAATTCGGGATCACCGACTCAAGAAAGATCGCACGCTCTCTGGTGGCATTTGCAAACACGGATGGGGGACGCCTGCTGATTGGCGTAAAAGACAACGGAGCAGTGGTTGGTGTCAGTTCTGAAGAGGAGTTTTACATGATAGAATCAGCGGCGAGCATCTTCAGCATCCCAGAAATTCGTTTCAACAGTCTTAAACATATTGAAATGGGAAAAACCGTCCTTGAGATTCAGGTAAGTCCCAGCAAAAACAAGCCCCATTATGTTAAGGAGATGAACAACCAGCTACAGGCATGGTTCAGGCACCTAGACCAGAACGTACAGGCCTCACCGGTCAGGATCTCGGTCTGGAACAAGGAGCGGCTGAAATCTGGCAATCTTGTCAGGATCACCGAAGCAGAACACCTTCTCTTTGAAATTATGGGCAGGGAGGGAAGGGTAACGCTTGAGCAGTATATAAGGCTGACCGGTCTCGATCCGCTGGTCGCAACCGACACCCTGGCCAACCTGGTCGTCTTCGGCAACATCACCATGGCCCTCGATGGGGGTGTTGAGTATTTCGACTGAGCGGTACCATCCTTCCTGTTTTTTTGGGTTCCCGATGAACCATTTCCCTCTCCTGTTGTTTTAAAATAAAAAAACCAGATTATGGCAAACCTCACAACCGATTATTTAGGAATTAAGATCGACAACCCGATCGTTGTCGGAGCGTGCGATCTCGTCGAGAATCCCGAGAACCTGATTAAACTTCAGCAGGCAGGCGCAGGAGCAATTGTGTACAAATCCCTCTTCGAAGAGCAGATTCAGCTTGAGGATCTGGATCTCCATTTCCATCTGCACGATTACGACGACCGCAACGCCGAAATGACACGCCTTTTTCCTGAAATGGACTACACCGGTCCGCGTAATTTCATTACCAAACTTAAGAAAGCCCGTGAAATAGTATCTATTCCACTGATTGCCAGCCTGAATGCTATTTACCCTGAGACCTGGGTTAAATATGCCGAAGAGCTTGCCTCAACCGGAGTGGATGCGCTGGAACTGAACTTTTTCAACGTCCCCTATTCTTTTGAGAAGAGTGCATCCGAAGTTGAAGAAGAACAGCTAAAGGTGGTCAGGGATATAATTGCCAGGGTGAACCTCCCTGTGAGCGTAAAAATCGGACCATACTATTCCAGTCCGCTGACCTTCATCAAAAAACTCGACGATGCAGGCGTAAAGGGAATCGTCATTTTCAACAAATTCTTCCAGCCTGAAGTGGATATCGAACAAATGAAGCACATCACACCATGGAACCTCAGCGGCGAAAAAGATTATCGCCTTGCATTGAGGTTTGCCGGACTTCTTCACGGGGAGATCAAAGCTCAGGTCATTGGCAACCAAGGCATTTACCAGGGCGAGGATGTGGTCAAGCTGATTCTTGCAGGGGCGCAGGCAGTGCAGGTGGTCAGCACCATTTACAAAAATGGAGTTGATCAGATTTCACGTATGAAATCTACCCTTGACAAGTGGCTGGATGAGAAGGGATTTAAGTCACCTGATGAGATCCGCGGAAGGCTTAGCCGTTCCAATACCCTGAATCCGTTCGTCTACAAACGAGCCCAGTATATCGACATGTTGCTGAAATCAGAGCAGCTCATCGGCAGACCGGTGCTGTAGCCACTGAAAAAAAACATTTCAGATTTCAATAAAGGGGTGCCCTCTTAAGGGTGCCTCTTTTATTTTCTTCTGAATATATAACCGGTACCCCTTACCGTGTCTATGGCGACGGTTGCTTCATGCTGAAGGTACTTTCGCAGGCGGCTCACAAAAACATCCATGCTGCGGCCCAGGAAATAGTCGTTCTCGCCCCATAATTCCACAAGAATATCCTCGCGCTTAACCAGCTTGTTTTCATGACGCAGGAAGAACCTGAGCAGCATACCCTCCTTCATCGTCAGTTTATGTGATTCATCAGGACTGCTCAAAATGAGATCCTGGTAATTGAAATGAAACTGCCCGATCTGGTATTCATCCCTTTCCTGCACGCCCGACCGCTTCAGGATATTCTTTATCCTCAGCACAAACTCATCAACTTCAAAAGGTTTGGTAATGTAATCATCGGCGCCGATCCTGAGTCCCCTGACGCGGTCCTCTTTCAGACTTTTGGCAGTCAGAAACAGAAAGGGTGTGTCGGGCGCGCGATGTGCGATTTTCTCAGCCAGTTCGAAACCATCCATTTTCGGCATCATCACATCGAGAATGCAGATGGCATATTGCTGCTTCTGAAAACAATCCCAGGCCTCCTCGCCATCTCTTGTCAGGGTCACATCAAACTCCTGAAACTCTAAATATTGAGCCAGAATGTTGCCCAGGTCAGGGTCATCCTCGGCCAGCAGAACTTTGGTTTTTTCCATGTGTCGGTATTTTAATGGTGAACCTGGATCCCTGCCCGGGGTGGCTCACCAGATCGATGGTGCCACCGTGAGCCTCTACAATCTGTCTGACGTAAAAAAGTCCTAGTCCGAGTCCTTTAACCTTGTGGATGTTTCCGGTCGGAACCCGGTAGAATTTTTCAAATACATGCTTCTGGTGCTCCCGCTGAATCCCAATTCCATTGTCGGCAACCACCATGACCAGATCGGTTCCTGACATAACCCTGAGTTCAATCAACGGAGTATTGTTGTTGTATTTCATGGCATTGCTTAACAGGTTGTGAAGGGCCACCGTCATTTGGGTTTCATCCATCCACGCCGTCTTCCGGTCAAACTCGAAATGCTCCGTAAGAATGAAATCACGCTCCCTGCATTCGAGCCTGAATCCATCCACCAGTCCCTTGAAATAAGTTTCGAGCTCAAGCTCCCGTCGATCCAGGTCAAACTGACGCTTCTCCCACATGCTGATCTCAAGCAGATGGTTAATCTGTCTTGAAAGCTGTCGGTTCTGCCGCTGTATGATCCCGGCAGTGTGCAGGATTTTTTCGCGGCTCGACAGGATTTGCTCACTTTCAAGAGTTTTGGTTGCAATTGAGATGGTCGACAGGGGGGTCTTCAGCTCATGGGTCATATTATTGATGAAGTCGGTCTTTGACTGTGAGAGACGCTGCTCTTCAAGCAGGTTTCTGAGGGTCAGAAAAAAGACGAAGCCTACCAGGAGGATGGCTGCCACCGACAAGGTCAGGCTTCCGGCTGCCTGCCTCCATACCATCTTGCTTTTGTCGCTGAAATCAACCAAAAAGTCAAACTCAATCCGGTACAGATCGCGCTCATAAGTATAATGA
>CAYGOU010000306.1:0-3557 GCA_964351455.1 uncultured Porphyromonadaceae bacterium | reverse complement strand
ATCTACGGACTCCAACCGCGCCAGCACGTACTCGTCGGCGAATCCCTGGATCTATCCCTGAATCTTCCACCAAGTATCTCAAAATCGTTGATCATTCAGGCTGATCAGCCCAATGTCTTAAAAGTGGTACGTCCCGGCACGGCACCCGTTGTGCAGTCCACCGGGGAGTTCAATGTCAGTATTAAATTGTTTGGTGTTATCCCGCTTCGTCACGTTACGGTCACTGCTGTTCCGGAGATTAAGGTCGTACCCGGAGGCCAGTCCATCGGAGTCATGTTGAACAGCTCCGGGGTGATGGTCGTCGGTGAAGCCCCGGTGTTCGATCAATCGGGGAGAGAGTCAAGCCCAGCGCGCAGGGCCGGCCTGGCTCCCGGTGACTTGATTACCAAGATCAATGGTCGATCCGTCTCCAGCGAGGCCCAGGTGCGTGAGAGTATTGAAGAACTGGGACGAAACCAGAAGCCGGTGGTGCTTACGGTAAAAAGAAACAACAAAACCTTTAAAACCGAGTTGAAGCCGATTTTCTGTCAGGAAACGGGTCGCCATCGCATCGGGATCATGATTCGGGACGGTGCTGCCGGTGTCGGTACTCTCACCTTTTATGAGCCCAAATCCGAGTGCTACGGCGCTTTGGGTCATATGATCACTGACAGTCAGACCATGCATCCGATTGAACTGAGCGACGGTAAGATTGTGCTCGCCGAGATCCAGGGGATTCGACCGGGCCGGCGCGGCCAACCAGGTGAAAAACTGGGCAGCTTCGCCAATGATGTGATGCTGTCCGGTAACATCAAGAGCAACGGAACCTGCGGAATTTTCGGTGCCCTGGATGAACCGTTAAAGAACCCGCTTTTCGGACGACCGATTCCAGTTGGTTTGCTCCATCAGACCAAGGTCGGACCGGCAAAAATGTTGACGGTACTCGACGGACAGCGTGTGGAATCTTTTGACTTGGTAATCGAAAAGGTTCGCCCCGAATCTGTGCACGATGGCAAAGGTCTGGTTATCCGTATTGTTGACCAAAGGTTACTCGAAAAATCAGGTGGAATCATCCAAGGGATGAGTGGTAGTCCGATTATCCAAAATGGATATTTGATTGGTGCTGTAACCCATGTTTTCGTAAATAATCCGGCTCGTGGTTATGGTGTTCCTGTGGAATGGATGCTCCGTGAGTGCGGTCTTTTGTCTGTACCAGACAAAACAGGTAACGTTGGACAATCGACAATAAACTTACTAAATCCGTGTCGAATTGCCGCGTAATGTGTAAAACGTTAGTAATTAATGTAATGATCAAATTTCTTTAAGGTCTCAGCAGGAAATCATTCCCTCCCGTCGAAGCTCTAGTTATGGGGAGTCTAATTAGAAGTGGAGGGCGGAAGTCGAAATGCTGAGAGAAGAAATAAGGCTATTAATCGCCGATGATAACCGGGAGTTTTGTGAAACGCTAAAAGAGTTCATCCAGACTCAAGACGACTTTGAGCTTGTTGGTGTAGCCTACAACGGCGTGGAGGCCATTGAACATATTGAACAACACAGGCCGGATGTGGTTGTTTTGGATGTGATCATGCCGCACCTAGACGGAATTGGTGTGCTTGAAAAAATGGCCACGGGGTACATCAATCACCGTCCCAAGATTATCTTGCTAACCGCTTTCGGTCAGCAAAATATGACGCAGCGAGCGGTGGATCTGGGTGCCGATTACTATATTCTGAAGCCCTTTGACTTTTCGGTATTAGCCACTCGGGTGCGGCAACTGGCCGGGGGTGTAACTGTGACCCCGTATGTTTCCGCCGTAAAGGAAAAAAACCTGGACGTACTGGTTACCAATATTATCCACGAGATGGGTGTTCCGGCGCATATCAAAGGCTATCACTACCTGCGCGAAGCGATTCTGATGGTCATTGAGGAGATTAAGCTGCTTGGTGCCGTTACCAAAGAACTCTATCCGATGATTGCCACGAAATTCCAGACTACGCCAAGTCGTGTGGAACGGGCGATCCGCCATGCTATTGAGCTGGCCTGGGATCGGGGAAATGTAGAGATGATGAACAAATTCTTTGGTTACACGATCAACCTGGAGAGGGGCAAGCCCACTAATTCCGAGTTTATCGCCATGATTGCAGATAAACTGAGAATTGAAACAAAGGTCAGTTGATTTGGACTTGAACCGCGTTGTTTGTTGCCCTCAGTCCTAATTCATATTTGGTAGCACAAAAAGCCTGGCGTGGTTATAGCCAGGCTTTTCTGTGAGATGGTGCTAAAACATAGTATTATCCATTATTGCCGGGCGCATTTAAACATACTATACTGGTGAGGGTGTGCATTGAAGAACAGGAAGGTTTTGGTACCATGACCATTATCAAGGGTCGTGCCAGGGTGGACCGACGAACCAAAAACCTGGTGAAGAGGCTTGACCCTCAAGATATCGCCGTCATCGCGCACGACGGCATTGATAAGCTCGCGGCGGAAGCCCTCGTCACCACAAGGGTACGCGTCGTTATTAACTGCCTGAAGTCGGTAAGCAAAGACTACCCCAACAGTGGACCAGGGATCCTGTTGGATAGTGGTGTTTTGATTATTGATAACGTCGGGCTGGACGTGCTGGAGCTGATCCAAGAAGGGGATGAAATCGACATCGTCGGTTCCCGCGTCTATAAAGATGGGGAGATTGTCGCGCTGGGCGCGATCCTGGATCACGAGATCATCAGCGAACAGGAGGAACTGGCCCGGGCTCGGATGGATGAGGTACTGGCCGGATTTGTCGACAATACCCTGACCTATGCCCGGCAGGAGATTAGCCTGATTTCCGGTAGCCTTCAATATCCGGAGATTAGTACGGTTTTCAACAACCGCCATACGTTAATCGTGGTACGCGGCAATAACTACCGTGAGGACCTCCGTACGATCCAGTCTTACATCCGCGAGGTCAAGCCGGTTCTAATCGGAGTCGACGGAGGAGCCGATGCGCTGCGGGAATTCGGTCTAAGACCGGATATCATCATCGGGGATATGGACAGTGTAAGTGATGAAGCCCTGAAGGAAGCCAGAGAAATCATCGTGCACGCGTACAAGGATGGGCGTGCGCCTGGGCTGGACCGGATCAGGGAACTGGGGTTGGACGCGAAGACCTTTCCGGCGCCGGGGACTTCAGAGGATATTGCGATGCTTCTGGCATACGAGAATGGTGCGGATCTGATTGTAGCCGTGGGTACCCACTCCAATATGCTGGATTTCCTGGAGAAAGGCCGTAAGGGAATGGCCAGTACTTTTTTGGTTCGGTTAAAAGTCGGCTCGCTTCTGGTCGATGCGAAGGGTGTATCACAGTTATACAATGCACCGGTTCAGTCCAGGCATATCGCCAAAATATTCCTGGCGGCACTTTTGCCGGTCGCGGCCGTGGTCGGCCTGACCCCGGCCACCAGGGAAATTGTCTACCTGATGTACATCCAACTACGCGTATTACTAGGTATTTAAGGAAATTTTAGATTTGAGGGAATTTTAGATGATTATTGACTTTCGTTATCATATCGCGTCTCTTGTAGCTGTCTTCCTGGCCC
>CAYGOU010000305.1:0-3576 GCA_964351455.1 uncultured Porphyromonadaceae bacterium | reverse complement strand
CACCAGTGATTTTCTTGAGATTGAAAAGCAACGGGGGATCTCGGTGGCAACCTCGGTGATGACCCTCGACTTTAACGAAAACAGGATTAACATCCTTGATACCCCCGGGCACAAGGATTTCGCCGAGGATACCTAACGCACCCTGACCGCGGTTGACAGTGTGATCCTGGTTGTTGACAGTGTGAAGGGGGTTGAGGAGCAAACCCGCAAGCTGATGGAGGTGTGCAGGATGAGGGCGACTCCGGTGATGGTTTTCATCAACAAGATGGACCGCGAGGGGAAGGACCCGTTCGACCTGCTTGAAGAACTTGAAACCGAACTGAAAATTGCCGTCTCTCCCTTCACCTGGCCCATTGGAAGCGGGAACAACTTCAAGGGGGTTTACAACCTGATGTCAGAGAGCATACAGCTGTATGCACCCGGAAAAACCACCCTTTCAGAAATGCTGGTGGACACCGGCAATCACGATGACCCGATTCTGAAGGAGCATGTCGGAGAGGAGAACCTGCTCAGGCTGTGGGATGAAATCAGGATGGCGAAGGACCTTTTCGAATCGTTCAATCATAACCTTTACCATGAGGGATACCTCGCCCCCGTCTTCTTCGGCAGCGCCCTCAACAATTTTGGCATTCCCGAATTGTTTGAAACCTTTCTGCGCATTGCACCACACCCGTCGGGAGCAAAAACGGCCGAACGGATGGTGGTCCCGGATGAAAAGTCGTTCACCGGCTTTGTCTTTAAGATACATGCCAACCTCGATCCCAACCACCGCAACCGGATGGCCTTTTTAAGAGTTGTGTCGGGCCGGTTCGAGCGAAACAAGATGTACTATCACACACGCCTGGCCAAAAAGATGCGATTTGCCGCTCCCGCTTCGTTCATGGCCAATGCCAGAAGCACGATCGAAGAGGCTTTTCCGGGTGATGTTATTGGATTGTACGACACCGGTAACCTCAAGATCGGCGATACGCTCACTGAGGGGGAATCCCTTCATTTCACGGGCATTCCCTGGTTCTCTCCCGAAATAATAAAGGAGGTGATCAACAGGGATCCGCTCAAGACCAAGCAGCTTGATAAGGGTTTCATGCAATTGACCGACGAAGGATTGGCGCAGCTCTTCATTCAGCAGCCCGGGAACAAAAAAATCATCGGCACGGTCGGTGAGCTCCAGTTCGACGTCATCAAGTTCCGTCTCGAGCATGAATATGGCGCCAAATGCGATTTTATGACCTTACCCTATGTCAAGGCCTGCTGGCTCACATCCACTGACAAACAGAAGCTTGCGGAGATGGTTGAGCGACGGGCGGGAACGGTGGCATTCGACAGGGCGAAAAACCCGGTCTTTTTTGCCGAAAGCGACTGGATGCTCAAGATTGTCAAAGAGGCCCACCCCGAAGTACAGTTTCACAACACATCGGAGCATAAGGTACTGTAGATACAAGTATCCGTCCTGCTTCTGTTTCTTTGATCAGTGTGGAATCGTCTTTGTATTGTAGGGTATAATCCCTGCTGTCCGCTAATTATTAAATATACCAGGTTCATTGAAAAGATTATTGCACCAGTCAGTTCTCACCCCTTCAGAAAAGCAATAATTCCCCCATATCACTTGCAAATCCCGGATTGGCGAGCTAACTTTCTGAAAATAAAAGGTCTGAAATGGTGTTGGCCCTAATGTCCGCACAAACCTCACAAATCAATCACCATGAAAAAGCTATTGTTTTCCCTGTTGCTCCTTCTCCTCGCTGGCAGTGCCTTTTCTCAGGGATTGCTCAACCGCGGGCTGATCGTGCCCCTGTCGATGAACCTGCAGCTGGGGGTCTCACCCAGCTTCGGTGCTGCATTTTCTAAACCGACCCTTATTCCAAACCCGGGACTAGACCTTAACTACGGCCTGATTGGGTTCAGGGTAACGGGTCAGTTTTTCAATACAGCTCCCGCCCTGGATTTTGCATCTTACCTCGGTCCTGTGACCAGCGGAATTACCCAAAGCAATCTTAAGGAGAACAACTCGAACCTCTTGACGGGATTTACCCCGTATCTTTCGATCGGCAAGGGGGCCGTCTCCCTTGAAGCCGGTTTCGGTTTCAAGCACCTCACACAAACCAGCGCATCCCTCGATGCGGTTTATGCAGAAATACCTTCGCAGTCCATTCTCAAATATCCCGTTGGAGATCCCGTAAGGACGGTCTGGATTCTTGAACCCAATATCCGGGCAATGTTTGGGAAATCCGGAAATCCGGTCCGGTTCTTCATCGAGGGAGCCTATGCCTTTCCCTCCGGGATGAACGAATTCAGCTATATCACCAGGGGTGATCTCACAAAAATCCTGGATCCCAGAACGGGAATGATTGATCCCAAAGCCCTGGAGGCCACCAAACCGGTGACCGGAACCGGAAGGTCGATGTCGGGATTCATGACCATCGGGGCAGGTATTACCGTTAACCTGTCGCAGCCGGCAACCCCATCGGTCAACAATTACGGAATCAACGATGAGGGGATCAAGCGCACGACGGAACAACCCTCCGTTGTCATCCACAATTACGGATGCTGCGGCGATGTTCCCCAATCGGCAACCATGAGAAGCGGTGGTTACGTCACAGGGAGAGGAGTCATTGTTGGCGGCGCCGGCGCCGCTTACCGGATTGGGAACCGGAGTACCGACATCATTTACGAAAGCGACGTCACCCCGGAAGCCGCTTTGTATAAGAAAAAAAATGACAAGAATTTGACGGTTAACGGAACCACCAGCATGAATGGCATGGTCAGTATTGCATCCAGCGATCCGATGAGATTGGTCGCACCAGGTGGCACAGGAAATGCAGGATATGTTTCTCCAGATTCTTCTATTCGCATTGAGGGAGAACCTGTTCCGGGAGCGGAGATATACATTGAGCTCGAGCCGGATGATGAACCGCATCATCCTTCTGAAGGATTGACTGGTGTTTACAGAACCATGATAAACGTTCCGGCTTCAACCGACACCCGTCCTAGGTATTTCGAAATGTCCGTACTGTTGACGGAAACGAGCTTCCCGAGGATAGAGCAGCAAGGCCGAGTCTTTGTCGGCTCCGGAATATACATTTTTGGTGTGGTTACCTCCATCAACGGCAAGGTGTCATACAACCAATTTGCCGTAGTGGTGAATGAGCCTACTACAGAGATCTCCATCTATTCGGGTCCTTTTTCGCAATCAATATCAAATATTGAAGATAATGGCAGAATGATTAACCCTCAGTTGCCCTCCCGGGTTGACTTCGAAACCCGCCTCTTTTTGGTAAACAGTTTTACCAGTGTGAACAACTACGGGATCAATGATGAGGGGATAAAGTGAGGCAAACCCATCATCCATCTGAATGGGAAAACGAAAAGACCTGCTGACATTTGCCGCCTTTCTGCTCCTCCTGCTAGCCGTGGCATGCGGACGGATGAGCCAGAGGGAGACGAAGAGCGCCGACCTCGTCATCTATGGGGGCACCTCGGCGGGAATCGCGGCGGCCATTCAGACGGCGAGGCTGGGCCGGTCGGTTATCCTGATCGAGCCGGGCGACCGGCTGGGGGGACTTACCACCGGGGGAC
>CAYGOU010000304.1:0-3582 GCA_964351455.1 uncultured Porphyromonadaceae bacterium | reverse complement strand
TTCAGGATGAACTGGAGAGGATCTACGAGATCTCGCGCGTCAACATCAGCGGTGTCGATGAGCGGAAGATCCTGATTGAGCTGGATCTTGCCAGCATGGAGGCCCTCGGCATCAGCTTTAACAACATTGAGAACATGATCAGGATGGAGAACATCTCAATGGCGGGCGGCGAGCTGAAACTGGGCAAAACCCGTCGTTCGGTGAGAACCATCGGCGAGTTTGAGACCGTCGACGACATCCGCAACATCATCCTGCGTCAGGATCCGGTGCAGACCGTATACCTCCGGGATGTGGCCGTGGTGATCGACGGATTTGCCGATCCCACGAGCTATGCACGCCTCAACGGCAACCCGGTGGTAACCCTCGGGGTGGTCAAGAAGAGCGGCGAAAACCTCATCACCGCCTCCGACAAGACCTTTGCGGTGATGAACAACGTATTCGAAAACGGCACCCTGCCCCCCGACCTGCGGGTCGACTACACCTGGGACCAGTCAGAAAACATCAAGTCGCAGCTCAGCAACCTCGAAAACAGCATCATCATGGGGGTCATCCTCGTGATCACCGTGCTCTTCTTTTTCCTGGGACTGCGCAACGCCATCATCGTGGGCATATCGATACCGCTCTCGATGCTGATCACCTTTGTGATCCTGAACCTCCAGAATGCCCAGATCAACATGATCGTGCTATTCTCGATGATCCTCGCCCTCGGGATGCTGGTCGACAACGCCATTATAGTGGTTGAAAACATCCTGCGATTCCGCGACCTGGGATACAGCAAATATGAGTCGGCACGGCGTGGCGTGGGAGAAATTGCCGGTCCGATCATCACCTCCACCCTCACCACGCTGGCGGCCTTTTTCCCGCTTATGTTCTGGGGAGGGATGATGGGTGAATTTATGAAATACATGCCGATCACCCTCATTGTGGTGCTCAGCTCATCGCTGCTCGTGGCACTCATTTTTGTTCCGGTATTCACGGATACCTTCGAGCGCCGGGATGGCGCCAAACAGGGCAGCATACTCAAAAAAATGATCATCGCCGGCGTCATCGTGGCACTGGCCGGGCTCTTTTACCTTCTGAAATTCAACGTGGTGGCCAACCTTCTCGCCCTGGTTGCCATCATTATGTTCTCGCACCAGCTATTCATGAAGAGAATGGCCGACTGGTTTCAGAATGTCTTTCTTACCTGGCTCGAGGCCGGCTACGACCGGCTCATCCGTTTCAGTCTTGCCGGTAAGAATCCAACATGGTTCATCGTCGGCATGTTCGGACTCTTCATTCTCACCATGGCCTTCTTTAGCGTCCGCAAGGGCGAAGTCAGACTTTTTCCCGACAACGAGCCCACGGTGATCAACGTACTGGCCGACCTGCCCCTCGGCACCGACATCAATGTGGCCGACTCGGTGGCAAAAATCCTCGAGACCAAAATTACCGAGGTGATCGGTCCTGAGCGCCTTCCGGTTCTCGAGTCGATGCTCACCACAGTGGGACAGGGAGTGCGCCGTACCAATGAATTTGCTGCGGGAGATACGCCGCACCGCGCCATGGTGCAGCTCAATTTCATCGATTTCATCGACCGAAAGGGCATCAACACCTCCACCATCATGGAGGATCTGACCGTGGCACTGCTCGACCAGTATCCCGGGATTGATGTTTACCTTGAACAGGATGAACAGGGCCCCCCCACCGGGAATCCCATCAACATTGAGATCGCCGGCCGGGATTTCGACCTGCTGCTCTCATACGCCGACTCCGTGGTCAGGATGATCGAAGGATCCGGCATCCGGGGAATCGAGGCCCTGAAGACCGACATCGAACTGGGCAAGCCCGAACTCCTGGTGGAGATCGACCGCGACAAGGCCATGCGATACGGCATTTCAACCATGGTGATCGCCTCAACCATCCGCACCGCCCTCTTTGGCAAGGAGATATCTGATTTCAAGGTGGGTGAAGAGGAGTTCCCCATCCAGATCCGGCTGGCTGAAAAATACCGCAGCGACCTGGCAAACCTCATGAACCAGAAGATTGCCTATGTGAATCAGGCAACAGGACAAATGGGACAGATTCCGATTTCGGCGGTGGCCTCCTTCTCATACGGAACCACCTACGGATCGGTGAACCGCATCAATGTTGAGCGGGTGGTGACCCTCTATTCGAACGTGCTTGCAGGATACAATTCAACCCGCATCAACCAGCAGATCAGTCAGCTGGTCAAAGACATGCCCCTGCCGCAGGGATACTCGCTTCGCCTCACCGGTGAAGCCGAGGAGACCGCCGACACCGCAAACTTCATGCTGCTGGCCATGCTGCTGATCATGTCGCTGATGATGATCATCCTGGTGACCCAGTTCAACTCATTCATCAAGCCCCTGATCATTCTCGCCAGCGTCTTCTTCTCGATCATCGGGGTTTTCGGGGGACTGGCGACATTCAAGATGGATTTTGTGATCATGATGACCGGCGTCGGCATCATCTCGCTGGCCGGGGTGGTGGTGAACAATGCCATCGTGCTGGTTGACTACATCACCCTGCTGAAGCGCCGCAAGCGTGTCGAGCTGGGCATTGAAGAGGAAGGACTGCTGCCTCCGGATGTGGCCCGCGAATGCATCGTTCAGGCCGGAAAAACCCGTCTGCGCCCGGTGCTGCTGACCGCGGTGACAACGATACTCGGACTGATGCCACTGGCGATAGGACTGAACATCGACTTTGTGACCCTCTTCAGTGAGTTCAGGCCCAATATCTACTTCGGCGGCGACAACGCCATCTTCTGGGGACCGCTGGCCAGCGCCGTGGTATTCGGACTGGCATTCGCAACCATCATCACCCTGCTGATCGTTCCGGCGATGTATCAGGTTGCGGCGAGGGCGAGGGCGAATTTCCTTCGGAAGAGGATGTCTAATGTTTAATGTCTAATGAACTTGTTTACTTGAACAGGTTTACGGTTAACGGTTTTAGGTTTACAGTTAAGACTTAAGACTTCACCGTAAACTGTAAACTGAAAACCGTAAACCAAAATTCATTAGACATTAGACATTAAACATTAGACAATGTCCTGTCAATCAAAGGGTTAGGAGTATCATTTTTCCTGTCGCCTTGGTTTTCCCGCTGATCATCCGGTAGAGGTAAACGCCGGGTTGTACGTCGAGGTTGGCTTCATCGCGGGCGTTCCAGGTTACGGTGTAGTCGCCGGCCATGAGCACCTCATCCACAAGGCGGCGCACCTGGCGGCCGCTGAGGTCGATCACGTCGAGGGTGACGCGGTTGTATCCGGGGTTGCGGAATGAGATCAGGGTGGTGCGCTTAAAGGGGTTGGGATAATTCTGTAAAAGGATTTCGGTATGCTCCCAGTCGACCGTGGTCACCGGAATGGCGGCTGTGGCCGACTGCTGATTTTTATCGCGCACCTGCACCAGGATGTTCCATATCCGGTCGCTCTCAAGGGCCGTGCCCCGCAACAATCCATCGCTGTTCAGCGTCAGCTCGGCGGGATAGGGAAATGGCTCAAAAAGGGTGACATAATTCTCGAAAATCACTCCCAGATCCTTCACCCGGGCCATCTTGAAAAACCGCCCGTCACCGTTT
>CAYGOU010000303.1:0-3589 GCA_964351455.1 uncultured Porphyromonadaceae bacterium | reverse complement strand
AGGAGACGGATAATGTCTTTTCACTCGACAGACAATGGAAAATTGAAAGAATTAATAAAAGGTTATACCCCAATGCATAAAATCGCACTTCTTCTCACCGGTACTCTGCTCATCTGCGGCTCATGCACCCAAAACCCCGGATTCCACGCCAATTTCGATAACATCCACGATCGGATATGGGTTGGAAAGGATTTCTGGTCAATTCCGCTTGAGGACTGGAAAGTGGAGAATGGGGCACTGCATTGTACAGGCACCGTGCCACACTCCCGGGTTAATCTGCTTACTCACCTGCTTGCGCCCGGGGCTGGGAATTTTGAGGTTTCGGTAAAGACCGGACTGGTGAGCGAAGGGGATGTTGGGGGCTCGGCAGGACTGCTGATCGGACTAAACGACGAAGAGGATCAGGATGTGCGGGCACTCTGTTATTTCGGCAAGGGTGTTCATGCCGGGGTCAGCCTGCAGGGTTTTGCATTTTTGAATGATGAGCGTGCCGCGTTGCCCGGCAACTTTGACTTCTCTGAGGTCACCATCAGGGTTAACGGAAACAATGAGGGACTGAGCATGGTGGTTACCGACCGCAACGGCGTGGGTCCTGAAAAGCTGACCACCAGGGCTGATGGCATTCAGGGACTGATAGCCGTTGCCAACAACATCATGCTTGGAGGAGACGAAAAGACTGGCAATTCGAAATTCAGCTTCGATGAGCTTAGCCTTGAGGGTTCAAAGGTGGTTGAAAAGAGGGAGAATGGTTTCGGTCCTGTTTTATGGACCATGCACACCTTAAGCAGGGGAACCCTCAAATTGATGGCCTTTCTGCCCCCGGTAGGGAATGATGACAACCGGGATGTAGCTCTTCAGTTTATGGAAAACGGAATCTGGAAAACCGTTGCCACCGAAACCATCGAACCCGATTCGCGCACTGCTTTGTTCAGGCTTCAGGAGTGGGATACCAGCCGGGATGTTGAATACAGGGTTGAATACATTGAAAAGGGCAAAGACGGGACAGAAACAGCTGAATACCATGCCGGGACAATCCGTAAAGATCCGGTTGACAGACCGCTGAGATTCGGCGGACTCACCTGTCAGTACACTTCAGGATATCCGTACACTCCCCTGGTTAAAAACCTCACGACGCTCGAGCCCGACATCCTCTATTTCTCGGGCGATCAGGTGTATGAACCCAACGGAGGATATCAGATCAGGCGTGAACCCTCGGATGTTTCAATACTGAGCTATCTGGGCAAATACTACATGTTTGGCTGGGCATTCGGAGATCTGATGCGTGACCGGCCCACCATCTGCACTCCAGATGACCATGATGTTTACCACGGCAATCTTTGGGGAGAAGAGGGCTCGGTCATGCCGCAGGGCAGAAACCCAAGCGACAGTCCTGGTTTCAGGCAATCGGTTGAAATGGTGAATGTTGTGAACCGGACACAATGCGGACACCTGCCTGACCCATACGATCCGGCACCGATTAAGCAGGACATGAGCGTATGGTACACGGACCTGACCTATGGCAGGGTGAGTTTTGCCATAGTGAGTGACCGGATTTTCAAAACCGCTCCTGAGGCGGTTTCAGACTGGACGGGCAGGCATGATCACCTGAAGGAGGCCCGTGAGGATATGTCGTTTCTCGATAAACCAGGACTGGAGATGCTGGGAAAGCGGCAGGAGAGGTTTCTTGACGACTGGATTCTTGACTGGGAGGGAGCCGACATGAAGGTTTTGTTATCGCAGACTGTATATTCAAATGTTGCTACCCATCACGGGGGGCTTGGCGAATACCTTTTTGCCGATCTTGACTCGGGAGGATGGCCCAAATCTGCCCGTGACCGCACCGTCAGGCAGATGCGCAAGGGGGCGGTCTTTCATATCAACGGTGACCAGCACCTGACCTCCCTGGTACAGTATGGGGTTGACGATTATCGGGATGCAGGATGGAGTTTTTGCACACCCGCCATCTGCAATTTCTATGTTCGCTGGTATCTGCCCGATGAGCTGAACATTCCGGTGGTTGACCGGCCTGAGCACGGCCACTCCAATACGGGCAAATATGAAGACTCATTTGGGAACAAGAGCTATGTTTATGCCATCGGCAATCCGGGAAAGGTGATCCAGGATCCTGAAAGTCGCTATTTCAACGCCCAGATACGGGAGTCGGGCTTTGGGATGGTAGTTTTTGATCAGGTTGAACGCACCATTGCCATTGAATCATGGCGCTTTCTGGCAAATGTAGAGGACCCCAACCCGGTACGCGACCAGTTTGCAGGATGGCCCCTGATCCTGTCGCAGTTTGACAACCTGGGGAGTGGAGCCAGCCACTTGTTGCCTCAGCTGAACATAAACCAGCCAAACCAATTGCTACAGGTCTGGAACCAAATCACCGGCGAACCCGAACTGGTTTTCAGGATAAAAGGCACCAGGGTGCAGCCGGCCCTGTTCAAATCCGGAACCTATAAGGTGATCATCGGTGAAGGAGACAACAAAACCGAGGTTTCAGGGTTGAAAACCAGGTCTGGAGAAAACAGTGAGAGCCTTGTGATAGAAATTTAGGTGGGTGTCTCAGGTTTAGGCAAAACAAAATGACTATCAGGATGTTCATCTTTTATACCAACTTGAAAAATCACGATGACTGATCAAATAATCGGAGTGCGGGCTGAGGAGGCAGAGGTCTTGCTCAGGAGGCTGAAAGAGCGTTTTGAGAAGAACATGCAGCGGCATCATGAGGTGAAATGGGAACAGGTTTTGGCAAAGCTTGAGGCCGGTTCGGAGAAGTTGTGGTCACTCAGCGAAATGGAACGCACCGGCGGCGTGCCGGATGTGGTGGGGCAGGATGCCCAAACGGGCGAATTCATCTTCATCGATTGCTCGGCTGAAAGTCCTGCCGGCAGGAGAAGCCTCTGTTTCGACCGCGAGGCCCTCGACGCCCGCAAAGAGAACAAGCCCGAAGGCAGTGTCATGGACATGGCGGCTGCGATGAAGGTCGAATTGCTTACTGAGGAGCAATACCGAACCCTGCAGCGGCTGGGAGAATTTGACCTGAAAACCTCAAGCTGGATCCAGACTCCTAAGGAGATCCGCAAGCTTGGGGGGGCTCTTTTTGCCGACCGACGGTACAACCAGGTCTTCGTCTATCACAACGGAGCATCCTCATACTATGCCGCCCGGGGATTTAGGGTACTCTTAAAAGTCTGATAATCAAATTATTTTTATATGGCCGCATTAAAAACCCTTCAACACGACGCCAACGTAACTGATTTCATCAATTCGTTCGCCGACACCGAGCAGAAGCGTAAAGACAGTTTTGAACTGCTTAAGCTGATGCAGGAGGTGACCGGATCAGAGCCCAAAATGTGGGGACCCACGATCATCGGGTTCGGGAGCTATCATTACAAGTCTGAAAGAAGTCGTCAGGAGGGGGACTGGCCTCTGGTTGGATTTTCGCCCAGAAAGGCCGCTATTTCGCTTTACGTGTTCAGCGGGCATCCTGACCACACCCACCTGCTGAAGGACCTGGGCAAGTTCAAAATGGGGGCGGCCTGTATTTATGTCAAAAAACTATCCGACATCAACCAGGATGTCCTGA
>CAYGOU010000302.1:0-3589 GCA_964351455.1 uncultured Porphyromonadaceae bacterium | reverse complement strand
TGTTTTGCACTTCAAAATTAACCCCAAACTGTCAGATTAAATCCTGCCTTCTACATATAAGAGCAGGGTAAGAAGGGTCCCTTTTCTTTTCTTTACCTTAGCTTGTCACCTCGCTCTTACCTCTTAAGCCCAATTTTTGCCCTCTGCCCTCTGCCCTCTGCCTTTTTTTGCCCTCTGCCCTCTGCACTCTGCCTTTTTTTCTCCATATTAGAGGCATATATAACCTCAAACCCGCCTTCTTTATGTCGAACATCGGATCTTACGAAGAGAGGATTAAAAACTTCTCCTGGTCTATTGCTGAGAAAGAACTTGATTACCAAGACGGTAACATCATCAACATCGGTTGGTACTGCTCGGATCGCATCTGTCAGATGGGTAAAGCCGGAAAAACCGCACTCATCTGGGAGGGCAAAACCGAAGCTGACCATAAACAGTTCACGTTCAACGACATCCGGCTCCACAGCAACACAATCGGTGCTTTTCTGCGAAGCCTGGGCATCCGGGCCGAAGATCGTGTTTGTCTGTTTATGGACAAGATTCCTGAATTGTACATCGGACTGCTGGGAATCATGAAAATCGGGGCCATTGCCCAGCCGCTGTTTTCTGCCTTTGGTGATGAATCCCTCTTTGTAAGGCTAGAAAATGCAGGCACCCGGGCCATCATCACCCAGCGAAAGCATGCCGGCAAGGTGCAGAAGATCATCGACCGGCTTCCCAATCTCGAATTCATCATAGTGGTGGATCAACCTGAAAGCAAGGTACTTAAAGAGAAGGAGATCGCCTTCGATCTCGAGAGTTCTGTTCCTGTTGAGCAGCTCGACATTCACCCCACCCTTGCAGAATCCCCTTCACTGCTTCACTACACCTCAGGCACAACCGGACAGCCCAAAGGGGTTAAACATGTTCACTATTCACTCATCTCGCAATATCTCACCACCAAATGGGTGCTCGACCTGCAGGACGATGACATTTACTGGTGCACCGCCGATCCGGGCTGGGTCACCGGCACCTCTTACGGAATCATCGGTCCGTGGAGCCTCGGCATCACCCAGTGTGTCATGGATTCAGGGTTCTCTGCCGAAGCATGGTACCGTTTCATGGAGAAATACCGCGTCACCATGTGGTATTCTGCACCCACCGCCATCCGGTCACTCATGAAGGCCGGCGACGAGGTGATTAAAAAGTTCGATTTGTCGAGCCTTCGCCACCTAGCCAGCGTAGGTGAACCGCTCAACGCCGAAGCGGTAATCTGGTCAGAGCGGGTCTTCGGAAAACCATTCTACGACACCTACTGGCAAACCGAAACCGGGTCGATGATGATCTGCAACTATCCCGGGATGAAGGTGAAGCCCGGATCAATGGGCAAGTCCTTTCCCGGACTAACAGGCGTCATCCTGGATGAAAAAACCGGCATTCCGATTACGGCGGTGAACAAGCCGGGACTGATAGCCTTCAGGCCCGACTGGCCCGCAAGGATGCGCACATACTGGAATAACGAGGAGACCTTCCAGAAGAAGTTTCGCGACGGCTGGTACCTTACGGGCGACAAATCCACCCTCGACCAGGATGGTTATTTCTGGTTCATCGGACGCGATGATGATGTAATCAACACCGGCGGCCACCTGGTAAGTCCTTTCGAGGTTGAGTCGGCACTGCTTGAGCATCCGGCCGTGGCCGAATCGGCGGTGGTATCCAAGCCCGACGACATCAACATGGAGGTGGTAAAAGCCTTTGTAACGCTCCACGCGGGTCACGATCCCAGTGATGAGCTTGAACTCGACATCATGAACTTCATCCGCAAGAAACTCTCTCCCCTGGCCATGCCTCAGGAGATCGAATACATGGATAAGCTCCCGAAAACCCGAAGCGGAAAGATCATGCGCCGCCTCCTGCACGCCAAGGAATGGGGTGAAGAAATCGGCGACATCTCAACCCTCGAAAACGATTAACCAAAAACAAATCCTTTAACCTATAAAAACATGGAAGACATCAATGAAATGAAGAAGGTAATCCTCCAGTACGTAATCAACGAATATGCAGAAGAGGATGATGATGTGACTTTTGACACCCCTCTGATTTCTGGCGGACTTGTCGATTCTTTCTCTATGGTCTCACTTAAGCGTTTTCTGGAGGTGAAATACAAGATTTCGATTCCGGATGACAAAGCCACCCCCGAGGCTTTCGACAACGTCAACAGAATCGCCAATCTTGTGTTGGAGTATCTATAGCAATTTGCCGCAAACTTTAAACCTAACCCATGGGCTACAGCAATAAAACCAGACAAATCTACCTTGATCAGCTATCCACCATCAAAGATGCGGGGCTCTTCAAGCAGGAACGGTTTATCCATTCCCCCCAGGCCGCCGACATTGAGGTTGAATTTCCGGCCGGCGCCAGCACGAAAAAGGTGATCAACATCTGTGCAAACAATTACCTCGGACTTTCGAGTCATCCTGAGGTGATCAGGGCGGCGCATGAAGGACTTGACACGCGGGGCTACGGGATGTCGTCGGTGCGCTTCATCTGCGGCACCCAGGATATCCACCGGGAGCTTGAACAGCGGATGACCGAGTTTTTGGGCACCGAAGACACCATCCTTTTCCCCTCCTGCATGGATGCCAATGCCGGAGTTTTTGAGGCCATCCTGACCCAGGATGACGTCATTATTTCTGACCGGTTGGTGCATGCCTCGCTGATCGACGGCATCCGCCTCTGTTCGGCCATGCACGACACCTTCAAGCACTCAAACATGGAGCATCTCGAGCAGAAGCTTCAGTTGCATGCCGACAAACGGCTGAAGGTTGTGGTCAACGACGGGGTCTATTCAATGGATGGCGACATGGCCAAGGTTGATGAGCTGGTGGCGCTCTGCGACAAATACGACGCCATCCTGCTGATCGACGAATCGCATTCATCTGGATTCATAGGCAAAACCGGCAGGGGTACGCATGAGCACCACGGAATGATAGGTAAAATCGACGTGATCACCACCACCTTCGGGAAAGCCCTTGGGGGCGCTTCGGGTGGATGTGTATCCGGTCGCAGGGAGATAGTTGAGATGTGCCGCCAGAAGGCCCGTCCATACCTCTTCTCAAACACCATCGCCCCGGTGGTGGTGTCAGGTGTGCTGAAAGTGCTGGATATCCTCAGTGAGAGCACCGAGAGGCGCGACAAACTCGAGACCAACACCGCATTCTGGAGAAAGGGACTCACCGAGGCCGGGTTTGTGCTCAAGGAGGGCAATACGCCCATCGTACCGGTCATGCTCTTCAATGCCAAACTTGCCCAGGATGTGTCACGCGATCTCTTTGCCGAAGGAATTTACGCCGTGGGTTTCTTTTTCCCGGTGGTTCCAAACGGACAGGCGCGCATACGCACCCAGATCTCAGCAGGACATGAAATCCACCATCTCGAGAAGGCCCTCGACGCCTTCAACAAGGTGGGCAAAAAACATGGCATCCTGGGGTTGACGAAGCAGGAGATTATTGATAAGTACGGACAGTAAACCAAGGCAGAGGGCAGAGGGCAAAAGGCAAAAATTAGACCTAAGGCTTAAGTGCGAGGTAACAAGTTCATTTTGAAGAAAAGT
>CAYGOU010000301.1:0-3593 GCA_964351455.1 uncultured Porphyromonadaceae bacterium | reverse complement strand
CATCAACTGCAGGTAGTCGATTACCATCTTATTCTTGCGAGCATAGTCCTCGATTCTACTCTTGGTTAGCGAGAGCGCGAGCCCGGATCCGTCCGCGTTGTAAAACGAGTAGTATTTCGCCTTGTTGGATATCCCTTTCAGCGAAACCTGTCCGTTCATGTTGCCCTTGACAAAAAGATAGAGGATGCTCCGGTCGCCCGAAAGGGTGGTGGCACCATAGAAGTGTTCATAGGGGATCCCGGTTTGAGATCCGAAAATGGCCTCCTGGTGCTTGTTTGTCCATTTTCCCAACTCCCTGAGAATGTGCTCCTGTTCGGCGGGAATTGTGCCGTCGGCCTTCGGACCGATATCCAGCAGCAGATTGCCCCCCTTGCTGACACAATCGACAAAGATGTCGATCACCTGTTCAGGGGTTTTGTAATTGAGGTCGTTGTGCTGAAAGCCCCATGAATCGTTCATGGTCAGGCAGAGCTCCCAAAAGGGGACTTTTGGTTTGACCACGGGTGGTCCCTGTTCTGGAGTTTCATAATCCCCCTTGCCCTGAAGCCGCGAATTGAGAATGGCCTTTGGGTTCTCGCTGAGCAGCCAACTTCGCAGTTTGTCTGCCTCCCACTCTTCGGCGCTGTGCTCCCAGTCACCGTCGAACCACCAAAGATCGGGACGGTATCGTTCTTGAAGCTCCTTCATCTGTCCCTGATAATAGTCGAGAAAGCGCTGCCATCGTTCAGGTTCATCCTGGATGCGGTACCGGATGACCGAACGGTTGTGATGGGTATAATCGGGATAGGACCAGTCGGGGAGGGAGTAGTATAATCCTACCTTGAGTTTCTCCTTCCTGAGTGCCTTAACAAAGGGGGTGAGCAGGTCACGCCCCGCGGCAGAATGGTTTACGGCATTGAGGTTCCCGTAACGGGTGTCCCAGAGGGCAAATCCATCGTGATGTTTTGAGGTGATCACCGAATATCTTGCTCCGCTCTCGCGGATCAATGATGCCCAGTATTCAGGGTCATAATTGGCGGCGGTAAAACCCGCAGTCTGCTTCAGGTAGTCTTCGTGTGAAATGTACTGGTTGAAAAACGCCCACGACTCATCGATGCCATCAACGGCATAGATTCCCCAGTGTATAAAGATCCCCAGCCTGGCATCCTTGAACCAACGCATTTTTTCAAGAGAGTCGGGTGCCGGGAGCCCGGAACCGGGTGATGCTGCAAGAGGTGTGCAAACGACGGCAAACCATGCCGCGAGAATAATCAGTTTTTTCATTTGGTTTTTCTTAGGCTGTGGGTTCAAATATACACAGATGTCAAATTGATCGACTCATAATGCCATGTCATCGGGAAAGCTTTTTACCTTTAATGATCCATGATAAAATCCTAACCATGAAAAAAACTACCATCCTGTGCATTTTGGCGGTCTTCGCCATTCAGGTGTCTGCTCAAAAGCTTGACCGCACCCTGATTCCGCCACCATCGAAAGATCTGAATGCAGAATACGCTGTTCAGAAAGAGGCAAACCGGTACAAAGTTGGCGGTGAAGAGTTCTGGACCGAAGAGTTTGACTGGAAAAATGAAAGCACGCCGCTTGGATGGCTGCTTCCTGAGGGCTGGACCATTGAAGACCCCACCGATCTCGGATACAACTGGCACTGGAACATTGATACCCTCAAGGGAGTTTATACAAATGAACCATTGCTAAACTCAACCACCCGTAATAATGGATGTCTGGCCCTGAACCTGGATGGTTATAACAAGGACTTTGCCAACTATACAGATTACCTGGCGGTGAACAGCTCCATCATGAGTCCCCCGATCGATTGCAGCGGACGGAGTTCCGTTCTGGTTCGCTTCGAGCAAAACTTCCGTTACTGGTCATCGGCGATCATGTTATTTGAGGTGACCATCGACGATGGGGTTCACTGGGCCGTGTTCGACATGAGCATGGGGGCCCTGATCAACGAAAGATCCGGCGGGATCCCAACCGGTGGCAAGGTCGACCTGATTCTGAACATCACCGATGTGGCAGCCGGTGCTGATCAGGTGCAGTTCAAGATCACCTGGCGCGATTCAAGGCTCTATTACTGGATGATAGATGACATCACCTTCATGGAGGGATTCAACAACGATTTGCAGATGCTTTATTCTGAAGTGGATTACGACAACGGTACAGATGACCCCGAAGGATTCTTCTGGTCGGTGCCCAAAACCCAGATCTCAGGCTACAATATCCATTCGATCGTCCGGAATTTTGGTAACCTCGAACAGTGGGGCACCCACATGAATGTTCAGGTAACCAAGAACAACCAGGTGATTTTCAACCAGAACACGCCGGAGTTTCTCTCCTATCCGCTGCAGGTGGATACACTCAGGATGCCCGGACAATTCATTCCCGAAGATTTCGGGCATTACAGGATCGACCTTACCATTGAGGCTGAGGAGGATGACGAGATTCCTCACGATAACGGTGCCTCCGTTCCCTTTCAGGTCTCAGATTCGCTCTTCTCAAGATGCGACAACACTCCCGAGACCTCCTTCTCCACCTGGGCCTGGTACGAACAACCGCATGAAGGCGATGTAATGGGAGTCTGGTATACCTTAAAGAGCGACATGGAAATCAGTTCGGTGTCGGCCTATATCAGTTACGCTGACATTCGCAGTAGTTTTCGTTTTGTTTTGATGGGATACAATCTGGAGGACCAAAACGTATATCCTTTAATGGTCAGTGAAATGGTGGATATGGATTCCACCATCCTGAAGCAGCACTGGGTCACCCTTCCGCTTGAAAAAGACGGAGAAAGCGAATTTCTCAAAGCGGGACATTCATACCTCGTTGGTGTTGAATTCTGGAACAACCTTGACTTTGAAGAGGCCAAGGCATCAAACCGCTACGGCATAGGATCGGACCGGAGCAATTTCTTCCCGCCGGGCACCTGCTGGTACTATTTTGCGGGCGATGATGCCTGGTACAGTACCGGTACCCACCTGATGATGGTCAGAATGAATCTCGACGACCATTCCAACATCATCGACGGATTGGTATCCGATCCTCATCAATCATTTGAACTGTATCAGAACTATCCCAATCCTTTCAGTAGACAAACGACTCTCTCTTGGAACCTGCCGGTTTCATCACCGGTTATCCTTTCGGTTTACACCCTGGATGGCCGTTTGGTCATACAAAAGGATTTTGGAAGACAGGATGCAGGTATGCATCATCATGTGCTTAGCGGAGAGCAACTTTCAACGGGACAGTACTTTTACACACTTCAGGGAGATTCGTTCAGGCGAACTGCAAGGATGACGGTGCAATAAAGAAATTTGCTATATTGGGGAACCAACACGGTTCCCCTTGAAGCTGTTTCGCGACAAACAATTGCTGGCTTTTTTCAATGCCCTGCTGGCATTGTTGTTTACCGTTTCCTTTACTCTGCTCATTCCGGTTGATTATTCAAAGTACAGGGTCAAAGTGATCAGTAAGGAGCGGGTGGGCTATAACTGCATGTATTATTACCTGAATATTGATCAGGATCCCGATCCGGAAACTGTAGAGTTTCATTTTGATTTTTCAAACCGCAGCGCTGTCATATCCTTAAAGGA
>CAYGOU010000300.1:0-3627 GCA_964351455.1 uncultured Porphyromonadaceae bacterium | reverse complement strand
ACCTCCGGATCAGCGCGGGATCAGTATGCCTTTCTGCTTTTTCCCAGACGGGTCAGGGATGCCATGACCATCGAGGTGCATGCTGACAGTGCTGTGCCCATGGAAATCATTCTGACCGTTGATGGACTGGAGGTTGAGCGCCATGCCTATGGTAATGTAAGGCAGGGAAGGTATGTGCTGAACCTTGCTCACCTGCAGGCGGGCAGGTACATCATGGAAATACTCATGAACGGTGAATCTCAGTTGGTACGCCGTTTCAACAAGGAGTGAGGATGGAGAAGGCTGCTGTCAAAATCCTGATAACTGCTATACCGGCTGGTATAAGCGCCTGACCCGGGCAACAGCACCATCAGGTTGTTTTTGGGATGTTTTCTGTACAGAATGTCAGGGAGGTCTGTCAATTGTGGATCCCATGAAAGCGACCCTTCCCGGGCAGAAAACAGGATGAGCAGGTCGCTGTGCCGGATTTTATGCTCGGAATCACCTTGCTGATCTCCATCATTAAGGGATTTGAATGGCAAGGCCAGGTAAGGATGCTGCCGCTGATCGGCCATCTCTTTAAGCATCGACTGCCACTTCAGTACGGAGGGATCAATATTGGCATGGTCAGGGATCCAGCAAACCAACCTTTTAATGGTTGTTAAAGGATTAGGAAAATGGCAAAAAGCCATCTCCTTGTCCTGCACCTGCAGCATCCTGGAGATAAACGGCTCAAAAAACTTTCCGGCCATTTTCCCCTGTCCCGGCCATCCCATAATAATGGTACTTACCTGAAGTTCCATTGAACTTCTCATGATGCCGTGCAACAGATCATGATCAATGGTGGCATGCGTGAGCACCTCGGTGTCGGTGCCATTGGCCATTCTTGAAAACTGCTCAAGTTTCATCCTGGCCTGGTGAAGATTGCTTTCTGCTTCCTGGTCATTGTTTACAACTGAAAGAACATGAACCGATGAGCCCTTTCGAAGACTTCCCAGCCACAGGGCAAATTCGAGGAAGGAGGGTAGGTTGTTCCAGTTCGCTACCGGAATCATAATTCTCTCGTTCTGCCTGAGCGGTTCCAGGCTTCTTGCCTTCAGGTCTCCCGATATCAAAGCTTTTTTGGCAGTCTGTTCAGTAACAAGCACTGCCACCAGACACGATACGAGTACCAGCAGAATGGTCCCGTTCAATATGGCATCGTCGACAATTCCCTTCTGAAAACCAACCAGAATAATGGCCAGGGTGGCAGCCGCATGCGAACTACTTAGTCCGAAAAGAAGATTCCGCTCGGTCTTGTTGTAGCCGAAGCCCACAGCCGATAACCAGGCTGCAAGCCACTTCCCGGCGAATGCAACAATCACCAGTATCAGGGCCAGCCAAAGAGCCGACCAGTCCCCCGTTACAACCCTGAGGTCAACGATCATGCCAATGCCAATGAGAAAGAAGGGAATAAACATGGCGTTGCCGATGAACATGAGCCGGTTCATTAAGAGAGATGCACGCGGTATGATCCGGTTGAACACCAACCCGGCGAAAAAGGCTCCGACGATGGGTTCTATTCCTGCAAGTTTGGTAAGATAACCGGCAAGAAAGACCATCATCAAAACAAACACAAACTGGGCGTTCTGGTCACCCTGCAGTTTTCTGAAGAACCACCGGCTGATCGGAGGGAGCAGGAGGAAAAGAAAAACTGTTACCAAAGCCATTCCAACCATAAGCCCGACAAAGTGAAAAGCGGTGAATCCACCGCTGTCAATTCCGGTGATGACCGCCAGTAGAATCAGCACCAGGGTGTCGGTGATGATGGTGCCGCCAACAGCCACCACCACTGCACGGTTATGGGTTAGTCCAAGCCTTGATACTACAGGGTAGGCTACAAGGGTTTGTGTTGAGAAAACACTTGAAATCAATATGGAGGCCAGGGTGTTGTATTTCAGAAGAAAGTGAAATACCAGAAATCCCAGGATAAAGGGAATTGCAAAGGTCATCAGTCCGAACCCCACAGACCGGTACCGTGAGCGGCTGAACTCATTCAGATCCAGATCCAGTCCTGCTATGAACATGATGTACAACAAACCGATGGTCGAAAAAAGGTCGATCGCCTCATTGTTTTCTAATATGTTAAGGGTGTTGGGTCCGATCAATACCCCTAACAAAATCAGTCCCATGATTCCCGGTACCTTAAGCTTTCTGAACAACAGGGGAGAGATGAGCACAACGGCCAGCAGAATCGCAAATACCAGCACCGGATCGGTAACCGGAAGGTTCAGTGAATCGAAAAGGCTCGTTTCTGAATTGTGCATTATGAATGCTTGTGACTTGAGATCCTGGTCGGCAGAGCAAAGTTGTCAAAAAATACCGAAACACTGATTCTGTTAAATTCTACCCAAAAATGCAGTCACTGTTGAACCTGTTCGCGTTTGCTTTGTTTAGAGTATCAAAATAAACATTAAACAAACTATCAAAATGATCAGAAAAATGTTTTTCGCAGTGGTCCTTGTGGCCCTTGGATTGCCCCTCTCGGCTCAGAAGTATGATGCCATGGCCGACAAGTCGGTGGTAAAATGGACCGGCAAGAAGATTGCCTATTCACATTGGGGAACCGTTGCCCTCAAGCAGGGAACCTTCGAGATCAAGGACAACCAGTTTATTTCGGGCAAATTTGTGGTTGACATGAACGCCATGGTTTGCGATGATATCGACGATGCCGCGCGCAATGCCCGTTTGATCGGACACCTCAAGTCGGATGATTTCTTCAGCGTCGAGAGTCATCCCGAGGCTCACCTGACCATCAAAAGCAGCACGCCCCTCAAGGATTCAAAAGCTACTGTCACTGGCGATTTGACCATCAAGGGCAAGACCAAACCTGTAACTTTTGAGGTTACCCAGAGCGGGGCCACTTTCAAGGCCAGCGTGGTTTTTGACCGTTCTGACTACGATGTTCGTTTCGGTTCGAACAAGTTTTTTGATAACCTTGGTGACAACGCAATTGCCAACGAGGTCACTCTCGATGTGACCGTGGTAGCCATGCGTCAGAAATAATGATACCCCTTCCGTATGTTCCGAGAATCAGATGATTCTCAGGCATGCGGATCTTAACGTCATCCACGGCAACCGGGGGGAGGGTTCCTGAAACCCGCTCCCAGATTAATCCGCCGTCGGTTGAGATGAGGAGGCCATTGTGAATGCCGGCAACGAGCAGATCCCGTTCGGCGGGATGCTCGGCAAAGCCCTTCACGATGGCCTCTTTTGGCATTGTAAGGGTGACAGACTCCCAGCTTTCGCCCCGGTCGCGGCTTCTGAAGAGGTATGGTGAGAAATCGTTTGCTTCGTAATACCGGGCTGCCGCCACATAAACCAGGTCGGGATCGTGTGCCGAACAGATGATGCGGGTTATGAACCGGTCTGAAGTCATGGGCAGCCGGTCAGAGAGGTCGGTCCAGCTCGCCCCGTCATCAAGGGTTCGCTGAAGCTTACCGTCATCCGTGCCGGCAAAGATTACGCCCGGTCTTAAAGGGGATTCTGCCAGGGCGGTACAAGAAGCGTATGGCTTCAAAAGCGGTTTCATGCCGAGAATTGTTTTTTCGCTCAGATCCTCATTTTTCGAAAGATCTCCGCTGATCTCCTCCCAGCTTGATCCCTGGT
>CAYGOU010000299.1:0-3630 GCA_964351455.1 uncultured Porphyromonadaceae bacterium | reverse complement strand
CAGTTGATCAATCTGGCTAATGCTGTCATTCATGCCACCCTCTGTTACCCCGGATTTGTAATATTTTTTATGGTTTACAGGCTCCAGAACCTGGTAACTTGGAATAAGATTATCCGGATTATGATAAATGGCGGCCTGACGATATCCGTAAAAACTGAAGGCGAACGAGAAGAGGGTCAGTCCTGTGTATGAGAATATTAGCGGATCGAACGGAAGCGCGATGTAAAAGAGCTGAATCCCTGAAGAAAAGAAGGTGAGCAGGTAGGAGACATACACGGTAATGGATACAAAAAGAAGCCAGTTCAGGGTGATTTTGCCTGAACTGAACGAGAACTCCTCCTTGAGTTTTTTCCGGTGGCGGGTGAGGAGGATAAATACCAGGATGCTGTAAGTGGTAAAAGAGAGAAAAAGCAAGAGGGAGAAAAGGATCCGGGCAAGACGGCTCGCTGTGAGGGGAGCTGCTGAACCGGTTGCGATTTCTGCGGTGTTCTCACGGAAAAGAAAGGTGAGTCCGAGGAGCAGTGCAAAGGGAACGAAATGCGCCCATTCAGGCAAATGAAATCCAGGCTTGATCAGGATCAGCGATCGAACGTAAAAGAGCAGCAGCGGTCCGTAAAGAAAGGGAACCATCAGAAAGGGAAGCTGGTATGGAATATGGCTCAGAAAGTTCAGCTTGACCAGGGCCAGCAGGGTTTCAATCCCGATGATAAAGAGCCAGGCTGCCAGAAACCTGTCGGCCATCAGCTGCGGTCTTTTTGAAGCAATGACCACTCCGGCAAAGAGCGACTGGGTAAGGCAGATATATAATACTGGTTCAAGCATATCTTCAGTTGTGAATCACTCCGCTGCCGATAACCTCGTCGCCGTCATACCATGCGGCGAACTGGCCGGGAACAACGGCCCGCTGTGGCTCGTCAAAACGTATGATCATCCCGCTGTCACGCAGTTCGAGGGTCGCGGGGACCAGTTCCTGGCGGTAGCGGATTCTCACAAGTTGTTTTCTGGTTTCACCCTCCTTCATGATCAGGTCGGGCCTGATCCAGTGGATCTCTTCAGCTCGGATACTGAGGCTTCCACGACTCAGCAGGGGGTGGTCATGTCCCTGACCTACATAAACGATGTTGCGTTCAACATCGGTTCCCAGCACGAAGAGTGGTTCCGGCTTTCCGCCAATGTTCAGTCCCTTACGCTGGCCTATGGTGTAAAAGTGTGCGCCCTGGTGCTCGCCGGCCTTTTTGCCCATTTCAGGCGTGATAACGGGTCTTTCAGCATCCGGGTCCTGTTCGTAAATCCCCTCTTTGGGAATCTCAATCACATCGCCCGTTTTGGCTTCAAGTTGCTGTTGCAGAAAGGTCGGAAGGTCAACTTTGCCGACGAAGCAGATCCCCTGTGAGTCTTTTCGGTCGGCATTGGCAAGCTGTTCTCTTCTGGCGATCTCCCTAACTTCAGGCTTGGTTAGGTTGCCGAGCGGAAAGAGAGCGAGGGATAACTGCTGCTGGCTAAGCTGACAGAGAAAATAGCTCTGATCCTTGTTGGCATCGATGCCAGCCAGGAGACGGTGAACCATCCCGCCATGAGATTCAAAAGACTCCCTGCGGCAGTAATGTCCCGTGGCAACGAAGTCGGCACCCAGTTTTTTTGCTTCACGTACAAAGGCATCGAATTTGATCTCCCGGTTGCAAAGAACATCCGGGTTTGGGGTTCTGCCGGCCTGATACTCCCTGAACAGGTAGTCGACCACACGCAGGCGGTATTCATCGCTGAGATCCACTTCATGAAAGGGAATGCCGATCTTTCCGGCAGCCATTCTGGCAAAGGTGACGTCGTCTTCGTAGGAGCAGGCTCCCGACAGGAGTCCTGTTGTATCCTTCCAGTTCCTCATGAAGAGGGCAGAAACCCGGTATCCCTGGTTTTTCAGCAGCCAGGCCGCCACGGCAGAGTCGACCCCACCGGATAAACCTATGATTACCTGTGGCTTCATGAGACAAAGATAGCAATAAAATGAGGCCGGTTCTGGAACGAATTCCATAATGTAAACAGATTGACCAAAGATCGGTTTTTGTAAGCAGCACGTAATCAGGCAGTTGAATCGCATGGCATGAAAGTTGCCTGCTGAGCGGGTTAACTTGAGGTTAAAAACAAATTCATAAAGATTATTGTAATGAAAAACCTGGCTCTTACCCTGATTGCTGTAGCCGCACTGGTGGCAAGCAGCTGTACCCGCGAGACGGCCGGACCCGATCCCAACGCCTTGCAGGAGGTTATCTTTACCGGTGCCAATCCTGGCGCAGGGTCTCTCAAAAGCGAAGGTGATGGTTACAACTGTGACAATGCCGAAGCTGACTACGCACTCGTTACCATTGAAGGAGTCACCTATTATCCGGCGACCTTCTATGTAAACGGAGTTCTCTACACCCAGGCCATCAAGCTGGCTCCGGGCGACTATGATTTGCAGGAGTTCATTCTGATGAACAATGCCGGAACTCCTAATGATGATGCAGATGATTTCATTGTGAATGCCGCTCCGCATGCAGACAGCCCATTTGGAGACATTGTTTCAAGACCCCTGGATTTCACCTTCAACGTTCAGGCTTTTACCAAGTCAGAGATTGTGGTTGAGGTGGTCTGTTACGAAGAGGCCAAACATCAGGACTTCGGCTTTGTGTGGTTCAGGGTTAATGAGACCCGCATGAGGCAGATCTTCTTCTTCGGCGATTTCTGTGACGAATATTTTGAAGATTATGCAGGAACCTTCTACGGTGATTATCCAAAGGTTGACATGCCTGCCATCTTCGAGATTGAGCTCTGGAAGGACTTGGATCTTGACGGGGTGTACGAGACCCTGATTGGAACTTATAACAACCTGGCCGGATACGTTCCTGCCACCGCCACCACCGATGCCTCTGTTCTCCCGCTGGCGCTTCCCTATCTTGACAGAACCTGGACCGAAGACCGCTATGAGCTGAAGGTATCCATCTACCAGATGGTAGGTGTGGATCCGGTCACCATGGAACAGGTTTTTGACTTTGAACATTACACCAACTGGTATTTCTCTGACAATGGTGCCATACTCTATACCACTCCCGGCTATCTGACCGATCCCGCTGAAACGCCCTCATTTGATGACGGAACCGACGGGGTGTACGATTTCGTGGTTGGATTCTGCACCTTCGTGGAAAACGATGTGGTCATTCCGGATCCCGATTATCCTACTCTTGAAGGCTGCGAAACGGCTTTCGCCTACAGCGAAGATTTGGGGACCTGCTTCCTGCAACTTGGATTTCATCGCTGGGGATGGAACATCAATCTTACTGGGTTCAGCGGAGATCAGTTTGTTACGCCCATTTACGCTGCAGCCGGACAGTGCGATATCACCAAGGGAACCTGGGTAGGTAACCTGACCGTTGATTTCAACGATGACAATACCCTCACTATTACCTATGACATGCTGCCCGGAACAGGAAATACCATCAAGGAGACCCATCTTTATGTAGGTTCCGATATCCTGCCAAAGAAGGGTACTAGGTATACTGTGGCCCCGGGACAGTTCGGACTTATGCATGAGAACCTTGTCAATGCCACCAGCGACAGTTACACGGTAACCAAGCCGGCCGGCAATCTCTATATTGT
>CAYGOU010000298.1:0-3642 GCA_964351455.1 uncultured Porphyromonadaceae bacterium | reverse complement strand
TTGAGGGCCTCATAATCCAGGCTCTTGAACTCCTCTGCATAGTTAAAACCCTTGTCCATCGGATTTGACAAACAGGAATTTTGTCTCAGAATGCTAATTTTCAGCTGGTTGGGCCACCAGTCGCGGTTCTTGGTACCACTCGAGCCAACGCTGTGTTTGTGAGTCGCTCCGGTCACCGGGCACTTACTCTCCTTTTTTCCTAAATCTTCCATATTCTTATCTAATAATGATTTCAAATTAGACCACAATATAAGGGATTTTTTTGAATTCAGTTACTGGTTGCTGGTTGCTGGTTACTGGTTGCTGGTTAAATGAGATTGTTAACTTTAGACATTAAACATTCAACATTAGACAAAAAAAGAGAAATCCCATGCGCCATTCATCATTCATGATTACAGTATTTTCCGTTCTTCTCCTGGGATGCAATCCTTTGCAGAGGGATTCGCTGAAGGAGGGTTTTCTGACACCGCCCGATTCGGCCCGTCCGGGTGTCTACTGGTATTTCATGGATGGTAATTTGAACCGGGAGGCGATGACCTCAGACCTTGAGTCGATGGTGAGGGCCGGGATCGGTTATGTGCTATTTCTGGAGGTCAATGTTGGGGTTCCGCGGGGTGAGGTTGACATGCTGAGCGACGAATGGCAGGATCTTTTTGTGCATGCGGTGCGCGAATGCGAACGACTTGGCATCCGCTTCATCATGGGCTCCGGTCCGGGTTGGGCCGGCAGCGGCGGTCCCTGGGTGAAGCCCGAAGAATCGATGATGCATTTGGTGGGGAGCACTCTTGAGGTGCGGGGACCTTCTCATTTTCAGGGAGTTTTGCCCCTTCCGCAGCCGCTGACCCCCTATTTTGGTGAGGGGAGCCTGCCGCAGTGGATGCGCGACCAGCGGGCCGAATGGTGTGAAGATGCGGTGCTGCTGGCCTTTCCCACGCCCACCGCCTCTGACACCCTGGGCAACATCCTGGAGAAGGCACTTTATCATCGCGGTCCCTATACCTCACAGCCCGGGATACAGCCGCGACTGCCGGCGCCCGACCAATATCCCCCCGTCAGGGGAGAGGTCATTGACCCTGAAAGGATTATTGACCTTTCAGACAGAATTCAGCCGGGCGGTGTTCTCGACTGGGAGGTGCCACCCGGTAAATGGACCCTGCTGAGGATGGTGACCCGCAACAACGGTGCGGTGACCCGTCCCGCTCCCGAGCCGGGAGTTGGCTTTGAATGCGACAAGTTTGACACCGCGGCCTTCGACCGCCATTTCGACCATTATTTGGGAAAGCTGATCGAGAAGGTGGGACCGCGACAGGGAAAGAGCGGTGGCGGGTGGACGATGATCCACATCGACAGTTGGGAGATGGGCGCACAGAACTGGACGGCGGGTTTCAGGGAGGAGTTTACCCGGCGGCGCGGTTATGACCCGCTGCCCTATCTCCCGGCCTATACGGGGATGATCGTACAGAGCCGTGCGGTAAGCGAGCGTTTTCTCTGGGATGTGAGGCAGACCTCATCGGAGATGATCATCGAATACCATGCAGAGCGCTTCAGGGATCTGGGCAGAAGGCATGGATTCAGGCTCTCGATTGAGCCTTACGACATGAACCCGGCGGCCGATTTCGATCTTGGCGCGGTGGCCGACGTGCCGATGTGCGAATTCTGGAGCGACGGACTCGGTTTCAATTCTGCCTTCAGTTGCATCGGGTCGACCTCGATTGCACACATCATGGGTGCGCCGGTGGTGGCCGCAGAGGCCTTCACCGCCATGCCGCAGGAGGCGTGGAAACAATATCCCGGCAGGATGAAGGACCAGGGCGACTGGGCCTTCTGCATGGGGATCAACCGTTTTGTGTACCACACCTTTGCGCACCAGGCGCTCAACCCCGGATACCTGCCCGGCATGTCGATGGGTCCTTATGGGGTGCATTGGGACCGCAGCCAGACCTGGTGGGAGATGTCGTCAGACTACCATACCTATGTAACCCGTTGTCAGTATGTACTTTCGCAGGGCACTCCGGTTGCTGACATCCTTTACCTTACGCCAGAGGGGGCGCCTGAGGTCTTCACTCCGCCCGCTTCGGCGCTGGAGGGTACGGAGATGATGCCCGACAAGCGCGCTTACGCCTTCGACGGATGTTCGCCCGTAGCCCTAATGAAGCTCGCCTCGGTTGAGGATGGCCGGATCACCTTTCCCGGCGGCGCCTCCTACCGGATCCTGGTGCTGCCCGAGGTGCCCACCATGACCCATGCCCTGGCGACCAAACTCCGTGAACTGGACGGTGCGGGGGCCTGGATCGTGGGAGAGATCCCAACGGTTTCGCCCTCACTGGCAGACTGGATCAAAGCCGGCGAAGCTGAACCTGCTGACGGCACGCAGTACGCTCCGAAGGGAGTCGAACGGCTCTATCCCGGATATGAGATGATTGCTGATGCTCTGGCCGGTAAAAACATCCCACCCGATTTCACAACCGGTTCAGGGAGCATCCGTTATGTCCACCGAACCCTCCCCGACCGTGAAGTCTATTTCATCTCAAACCGCACGGGCGAGCCGGTGACCGACACCTGCCGCTTCCGCGACGGAACAGCCACGGCCGAATGGTGGGATCCGGTGACCGCTGAGATCCGAAGTCTGACCGACAAGATCCTGCAGTCCGACGGAATGGCTCTACCGGTAAGACTCGAACCCTGGCAAAGCGGATTCGTGGTGTTTTACCGCCAGTCGGGACGAAAAGCATCATCCGGTATCCCGGAGGAGAATTTCAGGGAGGCGAAACTGATTCAGGATCTTGGGGGACCGTGGAGCGTCACCTTTGATCCCGCCTGGGGCGGTCCTGCCCAACCGGTCGTTTTCGATGCCCTCTCCGACTGGAGCCAGCATGAGGATGCCGGCATCCGGCATTACTCCGGGACGGCTGTGTATAAAACCAGTTTCAATCTGAAGTCTGTTAAATGGACCAGTAAAGGCGGCGGCGTTTACCTCGACCTGGGAGCCGTGGAGGTGATGGCAAGGGTGAGGCTCAACGGCAGGGATCTCGGGGTGGTTTGGACCCCTCCCTACAGGGTGCGGATCGACAAGGCACTGAAGCGCGGCGAGAACATCCTTGAGATCGAGGTTGCCAACCTCTGGATCAACCGGTTGATCGGGGATGAAGAGGAGCCATGGGACGGAGCAGCGGGAGGGAAATGGCCCGAATGGCTCCTGAACGACACCCAACGCCCCACCAGAAGGTACACCTTCACCACCCACCGGCACTGGAAAGCCGGAGATCCGCTGGTGCGTTCGGGGTTGCTGGGACCGGTGAGAGTGACGGAAGACAGGTGACCAGTGACGAGTGACGAGTGACGGAAGACGAGTGACCAGTGACCAGTGACCAGTGACGAATGGTTGCTTTGCCCGGGCTTGGATTCCTGAATTCGCCTATCCTCTATCCTCCCCTATCGCGTATCGCGTATCGCGTATCGCCTATCCTCTCTCGAGTTCCACGCTCACTGCCCTGATCTTGCCGCCCATTGGCGGGTTTAGCTTGGAGACCTTGACGCGGGCGCGGATCAGCTGCGAAAAATTATCGAAAAGGGTGTCGAGGATCCGGTTGGCGATGTGTTCGAGCAGGTCGACGTCCTCTTTCTCGTTCCTCACCTCGGACA
>CAYGOU010000297.1:0-3647 GCA_964351455.1 uncultured Porphyromonadaceae bacterium | reverse complement strand
GGCAATCAGATTCTCGATTCTGTCATCTACGATCAGGACTGCAGGTTTCTGGTGCATGCTTAATACTCCTTATTTCATTGATTCAGAAACCTCTTGATGGTTTTAAACAATAGTTTTCGATTGATGGGCTTGGTGATAAAATCATCGCACCCCTTCTCGAAACTCCTTTCCTTTTCATCTGAAAGCGCAAAGGCAGTCTGAATGATGACAGGCAGTTCCTGCCGAATCGATTTGATCCTTTTTGTAGCTTCATAGCCGTCCATGTCAGGCATCTTAATATCCATTAGAACCAGATCGACCGAAGGATCAGATTCAACATGATCGACTGCAGCCTTTCCGTTTTTCGCCCAAATTAATTTGATTCCTGAGGATTTAAGTGCTTCCATCAGAAAAAGAAAGTTCATCTCTTCATCCTCGGCGATCAGCAGTGTCCTGGATGTCCAGTCCGGAATAACCTCTTCATCCATCTCTCGTTTTGGTGTTTCCGGGATCTTACTCATGATCTCAAGTGGTATTCTGAACCTGAACTCAGAACCTGTGTTTGGTTCTGAGGTTACCCAGATACTACCATTCATAAGTTCAACAATTCTTTTACTGAGTGAAAGTCCCAGTCCTGTGCCGGTTGCATTGAGCTCATTGGATTCACCCAACCTTTTGAACCGGCTGAATATACCTTTGAGATCCTCCTCAGCAATGCCTATGCCCTGGTCTTTGACGTAGAACTCGATATGTGTCTTTTGGGTTATGAATCCAAAACTTATTTCTCCTTTCTGCGAATATTTTATGGCATTGTGCAGCAGGTTGGTTAAAACCTGCCTCAAACGCTGATAATCTGTTCGGATAATCAGTCCTGATTCTTTTGTTCTATCCAGTGTCAGCCAAAGATCAGTCTTACCCGATTGCTCCTTGATTCGTGTGAACATTTCATGAAGCTCACGAAGGAGGTTATCCAGGTTGCAAGGACCTGATGAAATTTTCATCTCACCGGCATCCAACCTGGAGTGCTCAAGAATTTCGTCAATTAAAAAGAGTAGGTTCTGGCTGCTGTTGGTAACATATTTGAGGTACCTTTCCTTATCACCTGATGGAATATCCGGATTGATGATCATGTCAGCAAAGCCCAGAATGCTGTTGACAGGTGTTCGGATTTCGTGTGACATATTGACCAGCATCTGGCTTTTTAATTCGCTGGTTGCTTCTGCCAAAGCCCTGGCTCTTTTCAATTCTTCTTCAACCGACTCGCGTCGTTTAATCTCTGATTTGAGCTGCCTGTTTTTCTCTTTTAATTCGTCGTTAAGCGCCTTCATGCTGGCCCTCTGTTGCTCCAGGTCAAGAAATACCCTGACCTTAGCCCTGATCACTTCGGGACTTACCGGTTTCGGGATGAAATCAACCGCGCCGGTTTCCATACCCCTGATCCGGTATTGATCTTCGGTATAGATGGCTGAGATGAGCACCACCGGCATTTGTTCATTTCCCTTTAAGGCTCTGACCCGGGTCAGAGTTTCAAATCCATCCATTTCGGGCATTTGGATGTCAATAAGTGCAAGACTGTATGAATTTTTTCGAGCCAGGGCTATTGCCTCTTTGCCTGAAAGTGCTGAATGGATATCAACCTCCATTCTTTCGAGAACCTTTCTTAGGGTATAGAGGTTGGTTTCGTTATCATCGACAATAAGAATATTTGGCCTCTTTTTCATAGCCTTAACATCTATTTTGATAACCAAACTCTTAACATAGACAACAATTTGGGAATTTCAATGGGTTTTGGGATATAGTCAGATGCTCCCGCATCGAGGCACTTCTGACGATCCTCCTTCATTGCTTTGGCGGTCAGGGCGATAATAGGTATTCGGTTGAGAGATTCAATTTGCTTTATGCGCCTTATGGTTTCATAACCATCCATTTCTGGCATCATAATATCCATCAGGATGGCGTTGAAACCCGATTCTTCCTGCAAGACTTCGAGTGCCTTTAACCCGTTTTCAGCCTTTTTGACCAGCAGTCCTTTTTCTTCAAACACCTTGGTAAGCGCAAACACATTGCGCATATCATCGTCAACCAACAGGATTTTCTTTTCATGAAAAATGTCCTCCTTTTCATACAGCCTACGTATGATTTTCTGTTGTTGCTCAGGCAGGTCCATTACGACGCGGTGAAGAAATAGAGAGGCCTCATCCAACAGGCGTTCTTCAGATCTGACTCCCTTAATGATGATCGACCTTGCAAACTTTTGGATTTCTTCTGATTCTTCCTTTCCAACTTCCTGACCGGTATAGACGATGGTTGGGGGAACCGGTTTGATTTTCATCTTTTCAATTCGCTTCAACAATTCAATTCCAGATAGATCTGGCAGTCCAAGATCCAGAACCATGCAGTCAAACTGTTCAGATGACAATAAACGCAAGGCTTCCTTAGCCGTACCAGCCTCAACAATTTCAATGTCACTGGCCTTAAGAAGGTGCCTGATGGCCAAGCGCATGGTGTCATTATCCTCTATCACCAGCACTTTCTTAATGCGCTTCTCCAGGAAGTGGTCAATTTTCTCAAAAGCCGAACTCAACGACTCTCTGGTAACCGGTTTGTGAAGGAATCCGATTGCCCCCCTTTGATAGGCATCCATGGTTTCATCGGCAGCTGATGCCAGATGAACAGGTATGTGACGGGTTTTCGTGTCGGATTTTAATTCTTCAAGAACTTTCCAGCCGTCGATGCCAGGCAGCATGATATCCAGAATGATCGCAGAAGGTATAAACATTCGGGCCATCGAAAGTCCGCTTTCACCGTCTTGAGCAGCAATGCATTTGAACCCCGAATTCCGGATCTGATCGAGCAATATTTTGGCAAACTTCGGATCATCCTCAATAACAAGGATAACATGATCGCCATTCTGGATGGCATCCCTGTCATCCTCAATGTAAAAAGTATCTTTTTGATCAGAAGGCCTTTCCGGAACGGGGGCCGGGTCCCTGGACGGGTTTTTTTGAAATGGAGTAATGTTTGGTTCCATTTGAGAAGGGGCCTTCTGTTCTGAATTTTTGTTTTCATCGCTTAGTTCAATTGGGATAAGCAGTGAAAAAGTGGAGCCTTTGCCAGCTTCACTGACCAATTGAATCTCCCCTCCGAGGATTCTGGCAATTTCGCGGCTGATTGACAAGCCCAGTCCCGTGCCTCCATATTTACGTGCCGTGCTTCCATCGGCCTGCTGAAAGGCTTCAAATATGGCTTTCTGCTTTTCTTTCGGAATGCCAATGCCTGTATCGCTGACTTCAACCTTTAAAATGGGATTACCGGATAAATCCGCACGGTTGACCAAGTGCCCCTCTTTTAACCTGAGAAATTTAACCTTGATTGAACCGTTGCGGGTGAATTTAATGGAGTTGCTGACCAGGTTTTTGATGATCTGCTCCATCCGAAAAGAATCTGTCGTGAGGCTTTCAGGACAGTCCTTCTCCAATAAAACTTCCCATTCAAGGCCCTTTTCCAATGCTGCCGGTCTAAAGAGCGTGTTGATATGGTCTGCCACCATTGAAATATCCGTAAGTTCAAGGTTCAACGACATCTTGCCCGCTTCAATCTTTGATAGGTCAAGGATCTCATTAATCAGGTTCAATAGGTCCTTACCACTGCGGTAAATGATCTTCGCT
>CAYGOU010000296.1:0-3657 GCA_964351455.1 uncultured Porphyromonadaceae bacterium | reverse complement strand
ACATTAGGATTTCCTGACATGATGGCAACCATCCCAACAGACCGTACTGTTGTAATCTACTGCGGTACAGGACACAACTCGGCGTTTGCCTCCGCATTCCTGAGGCTGTTCGGTTATGATGCCAGAACGCTCCGGTACGGGAACAACAGCTTCATGTATGACAAGATGGTAAGTGAGAAAAGCACACTGTCATGGCTGCCCTTCACGCTTGCAGAGTCAAACGATTTTCCGACTGTGAAATAGCAGGGATTATTCGCGAATTGACTACTCAGCACTGAATCATAATAAGGCTTGACTGATCTTCCGGCCTGGCATCATTGTCAGGCCGGAATTTTATTTTCAGGGCGTCTCTGCACCCTGATAGCTGAGAACAAAGAGATTCTTTATCCCCATCTCACTTAGAACCATCCATACCCTGGCTGAAACGGATGGGTCGTCTGAAGAGAGGATGACCGGACCCCTGTTTTTCCTTATCAGTTTCAGTTTTTCCTTCCCGAGTATCTCTCCGGGAGAGATCATAACCGTCTGCTCCTTAAACTGTGCGGGGACCTCAGTCATATTTCCGAGACTGATCAGAAGGACCTGTTCACCGGCCAGTGCAATCTGATCAGGGCTGATCAGATTTGACCCATCCGCTGACGCGGCTGCCCACCTTACGGCATCATACCTGAAGCTGTTCTGTCTGACCGACCTTACCAGCACCATTGCAGCCACCAATACCATGATTGTCAGAATGAGCCAGTTTCGTTTCAATAATTTCATGAGGATTCTCTTTGGGTTTAACTGATCATTCGCATCCGCCGTCGAGCTTCTTCGCGGAAAATTTCTTTGATTCAAGGTATTTCGTCTTAAGGCTGTCGGGCAGGCTGTTGAGTTCAGTGAACAACTCCCCGGCACGTCTCCGGGTCTCGTACAGGGCATTTTCCCTTGCCGTGATCCTTTCTCCTGTGAACTTTGAATCCATAACAGTACTTATCCATTCAGTGATGCCGCCATCCATCACAAAACTGTTCCCGTACCCTAGTCCCCGTGCATAAACCAGGGCATAATCTGCTTCAATGTCACCGGTGGAATAAAAGATTGTCCTGATCTTCCGGTTACCAAGCCATAAGTGCGGATCTGATTTGATGAACTCATCATAAGGCACATTGACGGCTCCCGGGATGGCCTGCTTCCTGAACTCCTCAGCAGGCCTCAGATCTATCAGCTGGAAGTCCGGGTCTTCCCTTACGATAGATCCGGCAACCTGGTCAGCAGTGAATGATGCCTCTTCATTTAGCACTTCAGAGAGAAGGTGAGCTGGTTTTTCTGTGAATGAACGGTTGGCTGTCAGAGGCAGCAATGCAAGGATCAGGCTCAGCACAACCAGCAATATGGAAAACTCTTTTCGGATCTTCATAGCGCGATTTTATAATTCATTTGTAATCTCCGGGCGCGCAAATCTTTTCTCTGCCAGCTCGGCCAGCCAGAACATGGCAACTGCTGCCGCCACAAGGACCAGGGTAAAAACACCCGGGGACAGGCCCAATGCTTCATTGATTTTCACCGGTCCCCTGTACTGAGCATTGGCAAGGCCTTCAATCAGGGGATAGGTTTCCGTAAAAAGGAACGCGCCTGCAAATCCTCCTGCAACAAATACCATTGCATCAATCTTGCCGATTGACATAGCGCATATGCCTGTCCCGGGGCAGAAACCGCCCATGATGAATCCGGCTCCCATGATTACTCCTCCTACTATGGAGGCGGTGACATAAAACTCGTTCACATATACCTGGTTCAGGTTCAGTAACCCGAAGTAGCCCAGGAACTGTGCTCCGATAAGCGCAACTATTGCTGCGGTAAAAAACACCTTGAGAACGGTGGTATCATATCCGTAAAACATGCCTGCCAGCTTGCGACTTGATGAGAAGCCTGCCTGTTCCAGCGCAAACCCGAAGCCCGTACCGATCAGGAATGCCGTCAGCATATTGAGCCATTCGGGAAATTCATATAATGATGAAAGAGGTGCCATATGCGTTGAATTGTTTATTCTGATTCATTTACCTTATATTTTCGATTGACGATTTTCGATTGACGATTATTGACTTTTCAGACTTTAGACTTTATGACTTTAAAGACTTTCGACTTTACAGACTTCTATATCCAATTCTTCCTGAACACCCACGCGAAGAGATATGCCGAGCCGAAAATGGTTATCATAGTTACGAATCCTGCCACCGAGAGCACCGCCATCCCTGAAAGTGCCGCCCCACTTGTACATCCCCTGGCGAGCTGTCCGCCGTAGACGAACAGCACTCCTCCAAGAAAGGCGAAGATCAGTCTCCGGGTCACGGTTATCTTTGGCGATTTTTCCACCTTCAGCTTCAGTCTTCCCGATACGGCCCCGGAAAGAAATCCGCCCAGAACCACTCCGAAGATCTCCAGCGTCAGCCAGTTGGTCAGCGGTTTCCTGCCGCCCTCAAAATACTTTGAATAATAATCAGACTTTGCAACATGATCCGGACTGACCGCGCCTACAATCGAAACGACACAATACTTTACTCCGCCGCTGGCTCCAAGGCCACGTCCTGAAACAACCATCGCCGTGAGGAGCACTACCCCCAGCAGCACTCCGGCCAGGTAGGGATTCATGTAGGATCTTTTCATATCAGTTTGTAACTTAGCTTGCAGGTTTTCATGACAACAAAAATATAACTATCTGCCGTTCCGGAGAATCCCCGGCAGGATATAATCAAATAAATTGAACTCAAAACCATGATAAAATGAAGACATCTTTTAGTAACCGACCACTCCTTGCAGGCATGATGCTTTCTGCTCTGCTTATCCTCATGCCACTGCTCACTGCAGCCCAGAACATTGATGTACAAAAGAAGCTTAAAGGCTTTGATAAGACGGTGGAGCAGATCCTAAAAGACTGGAACGTCCCCGGATGCGGGATAGGAATAGTTGTTAAGGATAAACTGGTCTTTGCCCAGGGGTACGGATACCGCGATCTTGAGAACAGGTTGCCGGTCACCCCCAACACTCTGTTCCAGATCGCCTCGAACACCAAACTCTTTACCTCTACTGCCATGGGATTCCTTGTTGAGGATGGGAAAATTGACTGGGATAAGCCTGTGAGGGATTACGTCCCGCAGCTGCAATTTTTCAATGATGAGCTGAATGCCAGCGTCACGATCCGGGATATGCTTTCGCACCGAACGGGCATTTCGAGGCATGATGCCATCTGGGTAAGATCTGATTTCAGCAGGAAGGAACTGTTTGACAGGATTAAATACCTGGAACCGAGCATCCCATTCAGATCCGGAGCACTTTATAACAACATGATGTATGTTGGAGCCGGTCAGTCTCTTGAATATCTGTCCGGACTGACATGGGAGGAATATGTGACAAAAAAGATCTTTGAACCCCTTGAGATGCATAACTCGATGTTCGAGGTTGATGACATGCTTAAACAACCTGAATTCATGACGCCCTATTATGAAAAGAGGGATACAACGATCCTGCTAAGGTCGCTTTATTACACGCAGAACCAGGGACTCGGCCCGGCCGGATCAATCATCTCCAGTATCAATGATCTGTCGAACTGGGTGATAGCACAGATCAACGGCGGAAAGTTCAAGGGAACGCAGGTTATTCCGGCCGGCATCATAAAGG
>CAYGOU010000295.1:0-3661 GCA_964351455.1 uncultured Porphyromonadaceae bacterium | reverse complement strand
CCGTTTTTTCATGGAATTTACTTATGGTTACAATGGTTCTGAGAAATTCAGCGGAGAAAAGAGGTTTGGTTTTTTCCCTTCTATAGGGACCGGCTGGATTGTATCCAATGAAGAGTTTTGGAGCGGATTAAAAAATACAGTGAATTTGTTCAAACTGAAAGCAACCTACGGTAGAGTGGGTAATGATGCAATTGCCGGAAGAGCAGGCCGTTTCTTCTACCTGTCAGACATTTCCTTAGGTGGCGCCAGCTACAGGTGGGGTTCAACTTTTATGAACGCATACGACGGTTATACCATCAGGCGTTATGCCAACCCCGATATAACTTGGGAGGTGTCTACCAAAATGAATTTTGGTATTGAACTGGCATTCCTGAATGAAGCCCTTAAAGTGCAGGGTGACCTTTTTAAAGATGCCAGGGAGCAGATATATCTTGAACGCCAGAACTTCCCTGCTACTGCGGGTATGGAAGCTGCCATTAGCGGAAACGTTGGTAAGGTTGATTCCTGGGGTTATGAAGGATCGGTCGATTACCAGTATATCGCACCCAAGGATTGGTGGCTGACCGGCCGTGCCAACTTTACATTTGCCACAAACAAATATGTGGAGTTAGACGAAAGAGATTATGCCGATGAATATCTGAAACGACAGGGCCATTCCATCAATCAGTGGTGGGGACTGATCGCCGAGCGTCTTTTTGTGGATGAGGCTGAAATTTTCAACTCTCCGAAACAGGATTTTGGACGTTACCAGGCAGGTGATATCAAGTACAAGGATGTTAACGGTGATGGCGTGGTCAATGATAATGACCGTGTGCCGATAGGACTGCCCACAATTCCTGAGATTCAGTATGGGTTTGGTATGTCAGGTGGCTACAAGAATTTTGATCTTTCCTTCTTCTTCCAGGGTAATGCTAGGGTTTCTCTCTTTATTAACCCGGGAACCGACAACAACGGAATCGCGCCTTTTGCCAACAGAAGAAATGCACTTACCATTATTGCAGACGATTATTGGAGCGAAACCAATCCGAATGTACATGCTTTCTGGCCGCGTCTTTCTGTAGACCCGCTGCCCAACAATACACAGACTTCTACCTGGTGGCTCAGGAATGGTGCTTTTCTCAGGCTGAAAACCGTGGAAATGGGCTATAACCTTCCCGACAGAACATTCTCCAAAATCGGCATGAAGAGCAGCCGTCTGTACTTCAGTGGTGAAAATCTCCTTGTTTTGAGTACTTTCAAACTATGGGATCCCGAAATGGGCCGTGGTGGATTAGGCTATCCGCTAAACAAGAGATTTAACATGGGCGTTCAATTGTCATTTTAAAACCATAAATAATTAGAAAATGAAACTGTTAAGTAAAATACTTATACTAATATTCACACTTTCTCTTGCTCCGGCATGTTCGGAATATCTGGATGTTGTGCCTGACAATACGTTAACCCTGGAGGATCTTTTTAAGACCCAGGAAGAAGCCTGGAATGCATTAGCCAAGGTATACAGCTTTATGCCAAGGATCGACCAGACCCATGAAAGCTTGTGGATTGCCGGTGATGAATGGCTTGGACGTCTCGATTTAAACGAGAATACCGGAAACCTGAGAGGAATAAGGCTGATGCGTGGGTTACAGTCGGCCTCAAGCCCTATTCTTGGAACCTGGTCGGGTACCAACGCAGGTCAACACCTGTACCGCGGCATCCGCCAGGCGAATGTATTCCTTGAACTGATCGACAGGGTTCCTGACATGACGGATCAGGAGAAAAAGAATTGGAAAGCCCAGGTAAAGTTCCTCAAAGGGTATTACAGCTTTTTGCTGATCCAGCAGTATGGGCCCATAGTGCTTGCAGACGACCTGATTCCCCCGACAGCAACACGTGAGCAGCTGTTCCAGAAGCGGACCAAAGTTGATGAGAGTTTCAACTATGTAATCAAACTGATGGATGAAGCCATCCCGGATCTTACGGAAAGAGTTCCCTCAACGTTGCTCGGCCAGATCGACCAGGTAGGTGCCAAAGCCATCAAGGCCAGGGTTATGTTGTTCAGGGCTAGTCCTTTCTTTAACGGAAACCGTGAGTATTTCGGTGATTTCAACGACCACGATGGTCAACCATTCTTTCCACTGGAGTATAATAAGGAAAAATGGAAAGATGCCATCGATGCCATTGAGGCAGCTATAACAGCAGCTGAAGGTACAGGCGTTGCCCTTTATACATACGAAAAGCAGCCTTATCTTTTCGACCGTGATGATTATACAGCCAACCAGGAGAACCTGCAGAAGCTTTATGACCTGAGGATGCTGGTTGTCGATCCATGGAACAAGGAACTTATCTGGGGTTACTCCAATATCAATGTATATGGACAGGGCGAACTGGCGCATTCAACAAATATGAGACTCCCGCTTGGATATGGTGACGGTGTGACCAACACCCCTGAATACTCCTGGCAGTGGATGGGAGCAACATACAGGATGGCGGAGAGGTATTACACCAAGAATGGTGTGCCTATTGAAGAAGATCAGACCTTCAACCTCGACAAAAAATGGGAAGTTACTGTAACTCCCAATGCCAACAGCCCTGAATATCAGGAAATGCGCGGAATTATGCAGCCCGGTGCCGAAACCATCAGGCTATATCTCGACCGTGAACCAAGGTTCTATGCCAACCTCGGGATTACCGGCGGATACTGGAGAACGCATGGAGTACGAATCAATACCATGATGTATGCCGGCCGCGATGGTGGTTTCAACTCTGCACAGCACAGTACCGACTTTTACGAAACCGGAATTGCCATCAAAAAGCTGGTCCATCCGGAATCCAAGTCCGGAGCATGGCAGAGGACGATCAAGTTTCCCTATCCAATTATCCGTCTGGCCGATCTCTACCTGATGAAAGCCGAAGCCTATAACGAGTATTACGATACACCCGTACCTCAGGTTTATGAAGCAATCAACCGGGTTCGTCAGCGAGCCGGTATTCCCGACGTGGAAACTGTATGGTCTGATCCAATGATCGTAAGATCTGTCAATAAGCATAAAACAAAGGAAGGAATGCGTGACATTATCCTACAGGAACGGGGAATCGAATTCGCCTTTGAAGGACACCGTTTCTGGGATATGATCCGGACCAAAAGGGCGGTAATGGAATTCTCCACTCCGATATGGGGCTGGACACGCACAGGTACTACCGGTGCTCAGTTCTTTAACCTGGAGGTAAAACAAACCAGGAAATTCACCATCACCGATTGTCTCTGGCCGATTGATCTGAACGAAATGAATACCAACTCTAACCTGATCCAGAATCCGGGTTGGTAGCAACATAGAAGTTAGGATAAGTTAACATCTTTAAAAAGTAAATATATGAACACATTTAAAAGATATATTCTCCTTATATTCCCAGCATTGCTTATTATTACGGCCTGCGAGGAAGAAATGAGGCACCGGGCTGCTTCCGACGACAAAGTCCCGCCTCAGCCACCCACAAATGTCACCTTTAAGCCACTTTTCGGCGGTGCCCGGTTTTATTATGACCTGCCGGCCGATGAGGACCTTCTGAGCGTAGAAGCCACCTATACGAATGCCGAAAAGAAAACCTTTACCTTTTCAGCTTCGTATTTTGTGGATTCTCTGGATGTTTACGGTTTTGGTGATACCATAGACTATAAGAT
>CAYGOU010000294.1:1569-3662 GCA_964351455.1 uncultured Porphyromonadaceae bacterium | reverse complement strand
ATACACCGGGATGGGAAGGTTTACGAACAGGAGTACCGCAAAGGTATTCCTCAGGGTCCGGTCAGGGAGATTGGCACTACTGGCAAGAACGGGACTACCGTCCATTTCGTTCCAGACAGCTCCATTTTCACAACTGTCGATTACAAATACCACATTCTGGCGAACCGGCTACGTGAACTTGCTTACCTGAACAAGAGGGTAAGGCTTTCGATCCGCGATCTCCGACCCTCAGAAGAAGGGGTGGAAAATGAACACGTTTTCTTATCGGAAGATGGTTTAAAGGAGTACGTTGAGTATCTCGATGAAACCCGCGAGAAACTCATCGACGAGGTGATCTGCATTGAAACTGAAAAGAATGGCGTTCCGGTTGAAATTGCCATGCATTATAACACCACCTTTAATGAGCATGTTCATTCCTATGTCAACAACATCAATACAATAGAGGGGGGAACCCACCTGGTTGGATTCAGGCGCGGCCTGACCCGCACCCTAAAGCGTTATGCAGACGATTCAGGAATGTTGTCAAAGCTCAAATTTGACATAAACGGTGATGATTTCAGAGAGGGTCTGACAGCCATCATTTCAGTCAAGGTGGCCGAGCCACAGTTTGAGGGCCAGACCAAAACGAAACTCGGAAATTCAGAAGTCAGTCTTGCTGTTGACCAGGCCATCAGTGATATGTTGAAGAATTACCTGGAGGAACATCCCAAGGAGGCAAGGATCATTGTCAATAAGGTGATTCTTGCTGCTACGGCCCGACATGCTGCCAGAAAGGCCCGCGAACTGGTACAGCGAAAGTCGGTGCTTGGCGGAGCCGGATTGCCTGGCAAACTGGCCGATTGCTCCGAAAGGGATATGGAGAAATGTGAGATATTCCTGGTTGAGGGTGATTCAGCAGGTGGAACGGCCAAGCAGGGTCGCGACAGAAGTTTTCAGGCCATTCTCCCCCTGAGGGGAAAAATCCTGAATGTTGAAAAGGCCATGCAACATAAGATTTTCGAGAATGAAGAGATCAAAAATATCTTTACTGCCCTTGGCGTAACCATCGGAACAGATGAGGATTCCAAGGCGGCAAATATGAGTGGTCTTCGTTACAACAAGGTGGTCATCATGTGTGACGCTGATGTGGATGGCAGCCATATTGCCACCCTGATCATGACTTTCTTCTTCCGTTATATGAATGCCTTGATTGAAAAGGGCCATCTCTACATCGCCACGCCGCCACTTTATCTCGTGCGAAAGGGGAAGAACGAACAATACTGCTGGACCGACGAAGAGCGAGACACTTTCATCCGGGAACAGGGTGGGGGAAGTGACACGGGGGTCCACATACAAAGGTACAAGGGTCTTGGTGAGATGAATGCCGGGCAGTTGTGGGAAACAACCATGAATCCGCAAATGAGGACGCTTCGCCAGGTGACCATCGAGAATGCTGCTTCTGCTGACCGCACCTTCTCCATGCTGATGGGAGATGAGGTTGCACCTCGTCGCGAGTTTATCGAACGGAATGCCAAATATGCCAAAATTGATGTGTGACGGGGGTTTTCCCCGACACTTTTATCAATTCAGGTAGGCCAGACTGTTCATCTCCTCGATGCTCTTGAATGGCTTCGATGGTTTCAGGTGTTTTGCCAGGAAATAATAAATATCAAGGCGAATCTCACGGGCCAGTTTAGTATCCATCCGGTCGAATGAATGGCCACCGGGAAGATCCTCGAATATTTTGTATTCAAACTTCTTCCCTTCCGCTTTCAGCGATTTGATCAGGTGTTCAACCTCGAGCACATTGACGTCCTCATCATTGGTATTGGTATGGATCAGCAAAGGAGTATCCTTCATCCGGGATACATTCCAGGCCGGGGATCTGCGCCGGTATTCCTTAACATCTTGATCTGCCGGCTTCCCGATGTGGTAGTCTGCCGAAAAAAGCTCCCTGTAGGACTGGTTCTTATAACCCATTCTGGCGATGAGATCGCTTACCGGAACCCCTGCAAAAGCGGCTTGGTAATGATCCGGATGATCGAAAATGTTCATCAGGGCAATCAATCCCCCATGACTCCAGCCAACGATACCCACCCGGTTCTTGTCGATGA
>CAYGOU010000294.1:0-1559 GCA_964351455.1 uncultured Porphyromonadaceae bacterium | reverse complement strand
CGGCGGCTGTAATCCACATCTTCAACCTCCAGTCCCCCGTAATCAATCTTACGGTAATGACCCTCACCGTAGCCGGTGCTGCCCCTGTATTCGGCTGCCACCACTACGTATTTCTGGGCAACCAGCTCCTTGACAATGTGTGTGTAATAGGTGGTGAAACTGGCATGAACTCCCCCGTGCGGGAGCACGATAAGGGGATACTTAAGACTGGGATCAAAATCGGCGGGAATGAAAACATAAGACCAGAATTTGACCGGATTTCCGGCCCCCTGTCCGGTGGGATTGGCTTCCCTGGCCTGTGGAGGGCCGTACATGAACACCTTGTCGACGATCGCAATCCCCTCAAAACGCTCCTGCCACATCAGGTCGTCAATGCCCTTTTCCAGCACGTCAAGGCGATGTTGAAGGGCGTCAAGTTCTCTAAGAACCTGGTCAAGTTTGCGTTCGGCTGATTCTCCCGATACCTGGCCAAACAAACTGCTTACAGAAGGGGATGCCAGTAAGAAAGAGAGCAGGATAAAAACTGTACGTATATTCATGATGTTGGGCTATTTGGGGATCATAATAACTAAAACCTTCAATAAGGATAACTCAATTTCCCTGTATAAACCTCCATGGCCGGACCGGTCAGCCAGATATCGGTAAAAGCATTACCCTGTTTAATAAAATCAACCAATAGCCGGCCTCCGCGGGTTTGGCAAGGTATCTGGCTGACCGACAGGTTTTTGTCAGTTGCGTATGCCAACGCTGAGGCAACCACTCCCGTGCCACAGGCCAGGGTTTCGGCTTCGACCCCTCTTTCATAGGTTCTGATGTGCAATTGGCCATCGGCAAAATGGACGAAATTCACATTGGTGCCGGCGGGTTGAAACAAAGGGTCAAAACGGAGCCTGGCACCCTGCCGGTGAACGTCGGTCTGACCAAGATCATCGGTGAAAACCACCAGATGGGGAACGCCAGTATTCAGGTGCCAACCTTCCCGGGTCAGATTGATCTTATTTACATCCTTCATTTTCAGCCGAATCTCTTTGTCGGGCAAAACCTCAGCCAGGTGGATCCCTGCCCGGGTCATAAATTTTGCAGTTCCCTGAAACAATCCGAGACAGTGGGCATGTGCGGCAATACAGCGGCCACCGTTTCCGCACATATCCGCCTCAATGCCGTTTGAATTGAAGTACTGCATCTCAAAATCCAGTTCATCATGCGCATTGAGCAGCATCAATCCATCTGCCCCTATGCCAAAATGGCGGTCACACATCCATTTAACAATATCTTCGTGAGTTTCTGCCAATTGGCCATTTCGGTTGTCAATGATGATGAAATCATTGCCTGCGCCCTGCCACTTATGAAAAGCTATCTCTGCCACTTTGTTAAAGTCTGTTAAGGATGTTGGCTTCCTGGATTAAGTAGTGTTAAAGTTACGCGAAAAAGTGCAACAGTATGGACAGGAAAGTCGTTATACATCCTGACAGGCATATTTTTTGAAAGCCTGGAAAAGTAAAGAATTAAACAATTCAGTCATGAACGGAAAAAAAATATTTGGAATTCTGGCCATAGCC
>CAYGOU010000293.1:0-3663 GCA_964351455.1 uncultured Porphyromonadaceae bacterium | reverse complement strand
GTCTTTGACGGTCTGAAGGGCCCCTATCGTGAAGATGACCCCCCGGCACCGGTTAGTCATTATGGTCAGACCAAACTGGAGGGTGAGCTGATAACTCAGAATAGTGATGTTCCCTGGGCAATCGTCAGAACCATCCTGGTATACGGAATGGTTCCTTTTATGAGCAGAACAAACCTCGTCTCATGGGTCAGGGATTCGCTGAGCAACGGACAGTCAATCAGGGTGGTAAACGATCAGTTCAGGATGCCGACGCTGGTGGATGACCTGGCGGTTGCCATTGTTGAGATCGTTCAGCGGCAGGCGCAGGGGATTTACCATATTTGCGGGCCTGAATTGTTTTCGGTTTATGAGATGGCGGTAAGGGTTGCCCGACATTTTAACCTGGATGAATCTTTGATATCTCCGGTTTCTTCACGAACTTTGAATCAGGCCGGGATGCGCCCCCCATCTACCGGTTTTATTCTGGATAAGGCCATCAGAGATCTGAATTTTCAGCCACACACATTCAGCCAGGGCCTTAGGCGAATTGAAATGATGCTGAACAACCAAACACCCTGAAACATGAAAAAACTGATCAGCTTACTGGGGTTGGCGGTGGTTTTCACCGCCTGCCAGAAAGAGATGCCAGGGGATCCATACGCTACAATGGATCACCATACCGGATGCAAAGAAACCTCTCTTAAGGGTGGGGAGGGACAGGGGTCATCAGACGACTGCATCGAATACTCCTGGGATTCAAACCTGCTGACAATCAAACATAGAAACGCTGCGTTCAACTGTTGTCCCGGCCGGCTTACCGTAAGCGCCGGCCTCAAGGGAGATACCCTCTTGCTTCGCGAGCATGAAGAGGAAGCCCTTTGTGACTGCGATTGCCTTTATGACCTCGAATATACCGTCTATCATATTCCTTCTACCGTTAAGGTCATTTCCATTGAAGAGCCCTACCTGAGGGGAGAGGGAATCCCGCTGGTTTTTACTGTGAATCTGAAACGGCACCCGGAGGGAGAGTTTTGCCTGGTCCGTTCAAAATACCCATGGGGATCATGAGCTTTGGTACAGGATTTGCTGAAGGAAATGTTGTTTAATCAAGAAATGTCATGAAAAAATCTTTGCACCTGGTTTTCCTGCTTTTTGTGGCTGTGCTGGTTGGCGCATGCAACAAGCCAGATGATACTCCGAAACCCTTGAATCTGACGCCTGAGGCCCTCCAGTTGGTTCAATCCAGCAATGCATTTGGACTCGACCTTTTTGCAGGGGTTCTTGATGAGGCAGAACCTGGTAAAAACGTGATGATATCCCCCCTGAGTGTCTCTCTCGCCCTCTCAATGACCTACAACGGGGCCGCTGGGGATACCCGGACAGCCTTTGAGCAAACCCTCAGAACACCGGATCTTTCGCGTGACCAAATCAACAGATACAATCAGGAGCTGGTGACAGCGCTGTTGGCCCATGATCCCAAAGTTATCCTGGAGATTGCAAATTCAATTTGGTACCGGAATGAATATCAGATTCTTCCCGATTTCATTGAGCGCAATCAAACTTATTATAGTGCCGAAGTGAATGCCGCCGATTTCATTAACCCGGCAACCCTGGGATTGATCAATGGCTGGGTTGATGAAAAGACCCACAGCAAAATCGAGAAGATCATTGACCAGATCAATCCTGAGTCTTTCATGTTCCTGATCAATGCCATCTATTTCAAGGGAGCATGGGAGTATGAATTTGACAAAAAAGAGACCAGCAACCGGGAGTTTTATCTCGAAGATGGCTCAACCGTTACGGTACCCATGATGAATCAGGAAATCGACCTCAACATGTTCACCCATGAACGATTTGTTTCGGCTGAACTGCCCTACGGAAAGGGCAATTGGAGCATGCTGGTTTTTCTTCCGCTCGAAAACTATACTGTAGAAGATGTGGTCGGCCTGATGAATGAAGACACCTGGTCGGCATGGATGAAATCCTACTTGCCTGCCACCGAGGTGAATCTGTACCTTCCCCGTTTTCAGTTTGCTTTCGACCAGAATCTGAACAATGTGTTAACCTCGATGGGACTGGGGGTGGCTTTTACAGACGGGGCGGATTTCAGCGACATTGCTCCGGGACTTCCCCTTGCCATAAGCAAGGTGCTGCATAAAACCTTTATTGATGTCAATGAGGAGGGAACGGAAGCGGCCGCAGTTACTTCGGTGGAGATTGGCCTGACCAGCACCGGCAATTACTTCATGGTAAACAAACCCTTTCTCTTTGCCATAACGGAAAGGTCAACCGGAGCCATTCTTTTCATTGGTAAAGTATTGAATCCAAACCTGAAGGAGTAGACATCACAACCCAAACCAACCATGAAACTACAAACCATTCTGATGCTCTTGCTGCTATGGCCCGTCATGCATGCCTGCCGCAAGCCCGGTGAGCCTTTGCTGGATCCATCCATCAGCTCCTTCACCAATCTTGAATGTGTTCAGCGAACAGAGGTCAAGGCGAATGAACCGACCAGCGATTATGAATGTGTCGACTGGTTTTTCGACGGTGGTCATACCCTGACCTTGAAGCATTACAACGCCGGCTTCAATTGCTGTCCCGAAGATATTCTCGTCAGCCTTAAGGTTCACGGAGATACCCTGCTGATCACCGAAGACGACGCCAAGGAACTTTGCAGGTGTAATTGCCTCTATGACGTTGACCTGACCATCAGCAACCTTGAAAAAAAGAAATGGTTCATCAGGATCATCGAACCCCTGGTAACTGAAGAGCAAACGTCACTCGAATTTGAGCTGGATCTTTCAGCAGAATCATCTGGCCGGCACTGTGTCTACAGGGATCACTATCCCTGGGAGGGAGAACCCGACGTGATCAGGCTCATGAACGAAGATCACTGGGAATTCATCTCGATGGATATGTTTATGATCGACACCGTTTTTGTCGATGGTGACAGCCTCAGGATCGATGTGTCCTATTCAGGAGGTTGCCGGAATCATCAGTTCGTACTCTGGAAGCTGCCCGATGGCAATCCGCGCGGAGTTCCGGAAGTTATGCTTGAACATCGCGCCAATGGGGATATGTGCGAAGCCTGGATCAGTCAGAAGCTGGCCTACAGCCTGGTTCCACTCCGGCAGGAGGGAACCAGTGAAGTGGTTTTTCTGATGAGGGGCACTCCGGTCATGTCAGCCTATTGGGGACAATACACCTACCGGTATTGATCGGGTTTTTTAGTCCTGTCAGACTGAATGTCAGGTTGGTGAATTAAAAACAATTGACTACCTTTGCACGTTCTTAAACAGCATTATAAAGGTTAAAGAAAAAGTCAATCATGTACTTAACAGCAGAAAAGAAACAGGAATTTTTTGAGAAGTACGGGAAGTCTAATAAGGATACCGGTTCGTCTGAAGGACAGGTCGCCCTATTTTCCTACCGTATTTCACACTTAACGGAACATTTGAAGAAAAACCGAAAGGATTTCAGCACTCAGCGTGCGCTTATCAGTCTGGTCGGGAAACGGCGCAGACTGCTTAACTACCTAAAAGACCGCGACATTGAGCGGTATCGTAACATCATCAAGCTGCTAAACCTCCGTAAGTAGGCGGAAACCGATAAAAGGCAATGGTCAATTGCCTTTTTTTTAGTTTCAAGCTTTTTTGGTTTAGCCTGGATTCGTTGAATCAT
>CAYGOU010000292.1:0-3704 GCA_964351455.1 uncultured Porphyromonadaceae bacterium | reverse complement strand
AGGAGGATTGCCCCAGCTTGATATAACCCAGTCCCACCTCTGCCAGTGATTGCAGCCGGGATACAACTCGTTTGGATGTCGGGTCTTTTTGATTACCAAAAAATTCGATGGCTTCATCCACGGTGAGGTTCAGGATGTTGTCGATATTCAATCCCTTGAATTTGACCTCGAGGATCTCATCCTTGAAGCGGGTGCCTTGGCAATGTTCACAGACCAAGAAAACATCGGCCATGAACTGCATTTCAACCCTGATGATCCCTTCTCCCTGACACTCTTCACAGCGACCGCCATCAACGTTGAATGAGAAGTGGGATGGCTTGTAACCATTCATCTCCGATAGCGGAAGCTCGGCCATCAGTTTCCGGATTTCGTCATAGGCTTTGATGTAGGTTACCGGATTGGAGCGGGAGCTCCTCCCGATGGGGTTCTGGTTGATCAATTCAACCTGGCGGATCAGGTGCAGATCACCCGATAGGGACCCATGCCTGCCCACCTTTTCACCAGATCCGGTTAAACGTTTATTCAGGGCGTTGAAAAGGATGTCGCTCACCAGGGATGATTTACCCGATCCGCTGACACCGGTTACCAGGGTTAAAACGCCCAGGGGAAACCTTACGTTGATGTTTTTAAGGTTGTTCTCAGATGCGTTGTTGATTTCAAGGTAGTTGCTCCAGGGCCGGCGAAAATGTGGGGTGGTCATTTTATTTTCGCCACGCAGGTATTGTCCGGTCAGGCTTTGTTCGGATTTCTCGAGTTCCTGGGGTGTGCCTTCAAATACGAGTTCGCCTCCGAGCCTTCCGGCCATAGGGCCTATGTCGAGGATGTGATCGGCCGACCGCATGATCTCTTCGTCATGCTCCACTACCAGGACGGTATTACCAAGATCCCGAAGGGTTTGAAGCACGCCGATCAGCTTTTTCGTGTCGCGGGGATGCAGTCCAATCGAGGGTTCATCCAGGATATAGAGAGAGCCCACCAGACTGCTGCCCAGCGATGATGCCAGGTTGATGCGCTGTGATTCTCCTCCCGATAATGTGTTTGAGGTTCTGTTCAGGGTGAGATAATCAAGGCCGACATCCATAAGGTAGCTTATCCGGTTTGTGATTTCCAGCATCAGCCTACCGGCGATGGATCGCTGGTAAGGGGTAAGGTCAATTTCAAGGAAGAACCTGTTGAGATCTGAAACCGGAAGGTTGACCAGATCGGTAAGAGCCTTGCCTCCGATTTTTACCCAGGAGGCCTCCTTGCGGAGCCTTGTTCCTTGGCACTCCGGACAGAGGGTTTTTCCCCGGTAACGCGCAAGCATCACCCGGTACTGTATCTTATAGGATTTCTCTTCAAGGTGTCTGAAGAATTCATCGAGTCCTTCAAAGTGCTTGTTGCCGGTCCATACCAGCCTTCGCTGTTCAGCAGAAAGCTGATTCCAGGGTTTGTGTATCGGAAAATCAAACAGTTCAGCATGCCTGATCAGCTGATCTTTCCAAAGTCCCATTTTTTCACCTTTCCAGCAGACAATGGCATCCTGGTAAACCGACAGGTTCTTGTCAGGAACAACCAGGTCTTCATCGATGCCGATGGTGCTTCCAAAGCCTTCACAACGCGGACAGGCACCGAGGGGATTGTTGAAGCTGAACAGATGAACGCTCGGAAATTCAAAGCGTATGCCGTCGAGTTCAAAGCGCTCAGAAAAGGTGATTTCTTCAATCTCGTCGCCGAATAATTTAACAGAACACTCTCCCTTCCCTTCAAAAAAGGCCGTTTGAACCGAGTCGGCAATTCTTGAGCGCAGATCCTCGTCACCGGGATCGACCATGATTCGGTCGACCAGAATCTTAAAACTGCAATCCTCACAAAGGGAGAGGTCAGGATCAAGCAGATCCTGGATTTTCCGGATGGTGCCCTCCTCTTCAACCCTTGAAAAGCCTTGCTTTAAAAGGATCTCAAGATGCTGTCTGAGTGACCTGTCGTCGGGTTTGTGCAGCGGCGACAAGATCATGACCTGAATTCCGGGCCTGGCTGCCAGGATGCGGTCGACCACATCGCCCGACTGCTGGCGCATCACCTTTTGCCCGCTGACCGGCGAAAAAGTTTCACCGATGCGGGCATACAGCAGCTTGAGGTAATCGTAGATTTCTGTTGATGTTCCGACGGTCGACCTGGGATTGCGGGTATTCACTCTTTGCTCGATGGCTATGGCAGGAGGAATTCCGGTGATCGAATCCACGTCTGGCTTGTTGAGCCTCCCCATGAACTGCCTGGCATAGGCTGAAAGGCTTTCCACATAGCGGCGCTGTCCCTCTGCATAAAGGGTGTCGAATGCGAGTGATGATTTGCCCGATCCTGAGAGGCCGGTGATCACAACCAGGCGGTCACGGGGAATGGTGACCTTCAGGTTTTTAAGGTTGTGAACCCTTGCTCCTTCGATTTTGATGTCGTTTTCCGGTATAATTTGAGATCGGGGCATGGTTTTTGCTAAGTCACAGGGCGCGAAGATACGGCATTTTTATGGGCAGGTAAAGAAATGTGTTGGCCGCTTGTAATAAAATTGCTATACTTGCGTTTGATATTTGAATCGCAAACCCAAAAGTAATAGGAGATAATCTATCGAGGCAATTCTACTTCTAGTTAAGTAACTGAAAAGGAGGTAGTTTTGAATATGCATAATCAAGATGATTATGTCCTCGTAGAACGGTTTATCTCGGGTGACGAGGCATGTATCGACGAACTGATCAGCAGACACAAAGACAGGGTTTACACCTACATCCTGCTGATTGTTAAAAATTCCCACCTGGCAGAAGATATTTTTCAGGATACCTTTATCAAGGTTATCCGCTCGTTGCGCAAAGGCAATTACCGCGACAAGGGTAAGTTTCTGTCTTGGGTTCTCAGGATTGCGCACAACCTGATCATTGACCATTACCGGAAGCAAAAGCTTTTACAGACGGTTTCGAACGATGACAATGATTATGACCTTTTGAACAACCGGAAGTTTTCGGCAGCCAATGTTGAGGATGACATGGTTTTCGACCAGGTGATAACCGATGTGAGAAAGCTTATCACCCAGCTGCCCGACGACCAGCGTCAGGTGGTATACCTCAGGCACTATTGCGGCATGAGTTTCAAGGAGATCGCTGATTACACCGGTGTGAGTATCAATACGGCGCTTGGCCGAATGCGTTATGCACTGATTAACATGCGAAAGCTGATACGCGAAAAGAACCTGTCACTCACGTTAAGCTGAGCAGTCAGGCCCGGGCAAAACCGGGCCTGACTTTTTTTGATTCTCTTCATACTTTCCTGTCGGTCATAGCGTTTTACCATCAGTCAGACTAATGATTCTGACTTTAGTAATGTAAAACAAAAAGCAACGGTGAGCCTATGACCAACATTTCTACCCTATTTATGATTGTCAACAGTATTGAGGGATCCGCAGGAGAAGAGGCGGGATTGGAGGCGCTGATGAGTGACGAGGAGAGCGAATATGCAGATTGGCTGATTGAAAGGCATGGGCAGATTGAACGTGCTCCGGAGACAGCGGTCAGGAATATCCTGGGTTTTGCGCGATCCTACAAAGTTCTGTCATCGAAAAGCCTGGAACATATTGACCTGTATGAAAATTGACAACTCCAGGTATAGAATCCCGACGATGTCGGGATTTTTTTTTGCCAAAAATTTGGTGGTTAATAAATATAGTTCTATCATTG
>CAYGOU010000291.1:0-3740 GCA_964351455.1 uncultured Porphyromonadaceae bacterium | reverse complement strand
AAAGAGAACGCTGTCACCTTCTTGTCTAACGATGAGGGTTTCAGCCGTTTTACTGCTTGTGGGCCAATGACTCAGAACCGGATATATGGTCATTTCAGGATCGTTTCTGAGGATCACAGCGGCGATCACCGCTCCCGACTGGTTTCTGACCGGAGCGATGACATCGAGATGGACCTTTTTGTGCAGTCCGCAAAAGTAGAAATCCGAAACAACCTCCTTGCCTGACTCCATGGCTCTGTTGACCATTTCTGCCGTGTAGGGGTCAATCATATAGGGAACGGAATCTATGGCCATAAACTTTTGGTCCTGCTTCAGCACCAGGAACACCTCCTCATAGGCATAGTGCCTTTCAAGATTATTGAATGAATGACTTAGGGCGGGAGTCAGGATGGCCGGCTCTCCGGCCTTTAGATGATCCTCAACGGCATTTATGATAAAAGGATTTTGTGTTATTATCAGCGCATCGCTGATTCTTTCAAGATACCATCGCTCAATCTGGTTTGCTTTCAGCGTTGCGATGGCCTGTATATCCTCCTGTTTTTCATTTCGGATAGCGGCCCTGGAGGCAGCCAAATAAATTGTTGACGCTGATGTAATCAGGATAGCCAGAATGCCCAGCCAGGTCAGCAGTTGCCTGCGTGTCGTTATCTTCAGGAGTGCAACCATCCGGAGGAATTAAGATTCAGATATAAAGGACAAAACCTCTAAAGATAGGGTATTTTTCGTGCCGACCGTTCGGCGAGTCTATTTAATATCTTGAATGCCTATGACTTCGTGAATTTCCTGATTTTTGCCCTCTGCCCTCTGCCCTCTCCCTTTTTTCGCTAACTTTTCAGCATAAATCTAACAAAACATGTCAAACTTCCTTGCTGAGATGATCGGCACCGCCATCCTGGTGCTTTTTGGGGATGGCGTAGTTGCCGGAGTATTGTTAAAACGCACAAAGTCAGAGAATTCAGGCTGGATAGTGATAACGGTGGGATGGGGACTCGGAGTGGCCCTGGCCATTTACGGGGTGGGATCGATCAGCGGTGCACACATCAATCCTGCGGTTACCCTGGCGCTGGCTGCACAGGGAGCATTTGCCTGGGGAGAGGTGCCTCTGTACATAGCGGGACAAATCCTGGGTGGGTTTCTCGGTGGCGTGATGGTGTGGTTACACTATTTACCCCACTGGGGGAAGACCAAAAACCAGGGGTATAAGCTTGCGGTTTTCTGCACCGGTCCTGCCATCCGAAAAACCTGGGCCAACCTGCTCAGTGAAGTGCTCGGCACCTTTGTGCTGATCCAGGGTTTGCTGTTCATCGGTGCCAACCAGTTTACAGAAGGACTGAACCCGCTGATAGTCGGGTTTCTGATCATTGCCATCGGGGTTTCGCTGGGGGGAACTACGGGGTATGCCATCAACCCGGCCCGTGACCTGGGACCGAGACTGGCACACTTCATCCTGCCCATTGCCGGCAAGGGGAAATCAGACTGGGCATACAGCTGGATACCGGTATTGGGACCAGTGATCGGCGGTATCGGGGGTGCGCTGGTTTACAATGTTCTTCAGGGCGAGGAGCCCAGTCTCTGGTTCTGGATGATGGCCCTGGTCATTGTTTTGATCGTGATGCTCGCTGTTTACAATCAAATCAAAACCGATCGCAAGGATGACTGAAAAATATATTCTGGCAATTGACCAGGGAACCACCAGCTCAAGATCACTCCTGGTCGACCGCGAAGGGAGAATCAAGGGAATTGCCCAAAAAGAATTTACGCAGATATACCCCAATCCGGGATGGGTTGAGCATGATCCCGAAGAGATCTGGTCATCACAACATGAGACCATCGTAACCGTCATGAAGGCAGCCGGGATCGGATGGGGCGATGTGGCCGCCATCGGGATCACCAACCAGCGCGAGACCACCGTGGTGTGGGACTCGGTCAGCGGCAAGCCGGTTTACAATGCCATTGTGTGGCAGGACAAGCGCACCGCACCCATCTGCGAAGATCTGAAGAAGAGGGGATTAGAGGGGTACGTCAGGCAGGCAACTGGACTGGTGATTGATTCGTACTTCTCTGCCACCAAGATCCGGTGGATACTTGACAGGGCAGAGGGCAGAGGGCAGAAGGCAAAAGGGGCGGATCGAGGAGAAAAGAGAAAGGGTTTGGAAAACCTGAAGTTTGGGACGGTGGATACCTGGTTGATCTGGAAACTTACAGAAGGCAGGGTGCATGCCACCGATTATACCAATGCCAGTCGCACCATGCTGTTTAACATTGAAACCCTTGTCTGGGACAGGCGGATGATGACGGAGCTGGGTATTCCCGAATCCATGTTACCGGCGGTACATCCTTCATCATACCCCTATGGAAATCTGGAGATTGAGGGTCACAGCATTCCCATTTGCGGGGTTGCCGGAGATCAGCAGTCGGCCCTCTTCGGACAGGCCTGCCTCGAGCCGGGCATGGCGAAGAACACCTATGGCACCGGATGCTTCATGCTGATGAACACGGGCTCAAAGAGGATCACATCGGGCAACGGACTGATCACCACCCTGGCATGCACAGCAGGCAACCGGCCGGTTTACGCCCTTGAAGGGAGTGTGTTCATTGCCGGAGCGGCGATCCAGTGGCTCCGTGATGGACTGAAAGTGATCCGGCAATCGTCTGAATCAGAGGCACTCGCAGAAAGCGTGGCGGATTCAGATGAGGTCTTTGTGGTTCCTGCTTTTGCGGGACTGGGGGCACCTTACTGGGATATGTATGCCCGTGGGGCGATATTCGGACTTACCCGGGATACCGGACTTCCGCACCTGGTAAAGGCCACTCTGGAGTCGATGGCCTATCAGACCCGTGATGTGCTGGAGGCGATGAAGCAGGATTCAGGATTGGAGCTTACCACCCTTAAGGTTGATGGAGGGGCGGTGGTCAACAACTACCTGATGCAGTTCCAGGCGGATATTTTGAATGTCCCGGTCGAACGCCCCGCCGTGGTCGAAACCACCGCAATGGGGGCCGCCTTCCTGGCCGGACTGCAGCTCGGATGGTGGAACGAGCAGGAGCTGGGGTCGGCAAAGGCCATTGAGCGGATCTTTCGGCCGCTCATGAACGAAGAGCGGCGCAGCCGTTTGTATGACAAGTGGAAAGAGGCCGTCCGCCGAACGATGAGATGGGACCAGTCCTGACCTCACCCCCTAACCCGCAACCTGCAACCCGCAACCTGCAACCCGCAACCCGCAACCAGTAACCAGCAACCAGCAACCCTCCCCATGAACCGCCAGACCAACCTCTCAAGACTCAAGTCAGAATCCTTCGATCTCCTCATCATCGGTGGTGGGGTCACCGGAGCCGGAATAGCCCTCGATGCCGCCAGTCGGGGTTTGAAAACGGCACTGGTCGAGAAGGAGGACTTTGCCTCCGGAACCAGCAGCCGGTCGACCAAGCTTGTACACGGAGGACTGCGCTACCTGAAGCAACTGGATATCGGGTTGGTGATGGAGGTTGGCCGTGAGCGTGCCATCGTACACCAGAACGCACCCCACCTGGTGATTCCAGAACGAATGCTGCTCCCCATCGTCAGGGGTGGCACCTACGGAAAACTGGCCTCCAATGTGGGTTTGGCCGTTTACGATTTTCTTGCCGGAGTCAGAAAGGTCGACCGGCGAAAGATGCTGAGCCGCAGGCAAACCCTGGCGACTGAGCCGCTCCTCGATCCGGCAAGGGTCAGGGGGCCGGATTATACTCTGAATATCGCA
>CAYGOU010000290.1:0-3784 GCA_964351455.1 uncultured Porphyromonadaceae bacterium | reverse complement strand
TCCTAATTTCATTCCCCCTCCCCTTGCAAAGGGAGGGGGCCAGGGGGTGGGTCCTTCTGCCCTATGCCTTAAAACTACAAAACCCATGAAACGCAACATCCTCATCCCGCTACTCCTGATCGCAAACGCGTTAACGGCTCAACAACACTACCTCCCCACCTGGGAATCCATCGACTCGCGCCCTACCCCACAGTGGTTCTCCGATGCCAAATTCGGAATCTTCATCTGCTGGGGCTTGTATTCGGTGCCGGCGTGGAGTCCGGTTGGGCAATACTCCGAGTGGTATCAGTACTGGCTGCAGCAGAAGTCGTTTGACGGGGCAGTGCATGATTTCCATGTCAAAACCTATGGCGAAAATTTCCAGTTCAAGGATTTTGCGCCCATGTTCAAGGCCGAACTCTTTAACCCGGATGAATGGGCCGATCTGATCAAGCGGTCCGGAGCCAAATACATCGTCTTCACCACCAAGCACCATTCAGGATACACGCTTTGGCCCAGCAAGGAGGCGGAACAGACCTGGGGCGAAAACTTCAACCCGGTGAAGGTGGGACCGAAGCGAGACATCGTGGGGGATCTGGAGATAGCCTTTAAGGCCAGGGAGATTAAATTCGGACTCTACTACTCACTGTATGAGTGGTATCACCCCCTTTATAAGACCGATATTAACCGCTTTGTCACCGAGCACTTTCATCCTCAATTCAGGGATCTGGTGTCAAAGTACACGCCGGATATCATCTGGACCGACGGGGAATGGGAGCAGACTTCGGCCACCTGGCGCTCACCCGAGCTGCTGGCATGGTGGTTCAACAACGCACCCAACAAGGAGACCCTGGTGATCAACGACCGCTGGGGCAGCGACAGCCGCCATAAACACGGCGGGTTTTACACCACCGAGTACGGATCGGGTATGGACGACGACAGCCATCCCTGGGAGGAAAACCGCGGCATGGGCTATTCATACGGATACAACCGGGCCGAGAAGATTGAGCATTACCGCTCGGCTCAGGAGTTGATTCTCATGCTGGTCGACCTCGTCTCCCGGGGTGGCAATTTGTGTCTGGATATTGGTCCTGCTGCCGATGGAACCATTCCGGTTATCATGCAGGAGAGACTGCTCCGGATCGGCCGCTGGCTGGATATCAACGGTGAAGCCATCTACGGTACCCGGATGTGGCTTAAACCCTGTCAGTGGAGCGACGGTGAGATCCCGGGGATCAAACGAAGTCACCATATGTCTGAGTTCAACATCCTGAAACAAACCCTTAATCCCGATACGGGAATGGCGGTCAAGGAGATATTCTTCACGCTTAAGGAGGATGACCTTTACGCCATTACGCCTAAATGGCCGGGAAAAGAGCTCCGCGTTACTGGTTACTGGTTGCTGGTTGCTGGTTCGGAGACAGAAGTGACTTTTCTTCTGACGGGTGAAACTTTGAAGAGCCGGCGAGAGGGGGATGATTTGGTGGTTGAGATGCCGGAGCTGGAGGCGGGTGTTTTGGGGGGTGAGGAGGGTTTTGGATTCAGAATAACAAATGGGCCTTTAGGGCGATAAGGAAGAAATAGGCCTATTTCTTATTTTGATCCAGCCAATGAATCAGATTGAGGGTAAACTGTGCGTTGTCGGGGGCAGCCGGTGAATTGAATCCAACCGGAAAATTACCGTTGGTCAGCTGCGCCGTAAACATGGCTGCTTCGCCAAACATAGCCACCCTCCCCTTCCCGAACTCCACCACCGCACCCTGTGAGTATCCGCTAAGATCGATCCTGGGTGTGTGGTCGCCGAAAACCCATGCAGTATCAGGGTTGAGTGAATATTGACCCGGCAAAAAGCGAAGAACAACCTGCGCCTCCGGCGGTGCCTTGAAGGCCGATCCCGTAAAGGTGGCAACGCTGTCGACCCGCTCTTCGGGGTAAAAGCCATTGAGCAGAGGAGAATCCGGCAGCGAACCGTCGTGCTGACTGAACATCGAAGGGGGCCAGGCGTTCTGTCGGCTGTAGGCGAATCCGTTCACCAACTCAAAACCAAAAACCTTTGCCAGCTCGGCTGCGGCTCCGGCAAAGGGCATGTGATCGGCAATCAGCAGCAGGTTACCACCCTGATGAACCCAGTCACGAATCACATGGATCTCGTCGGGACTGAAGGCCGATGGGGTGGGTAAAGTCCAATTTCCCACGTTCAACGCATGCAGGGGATTGGCAATCACCAGCACCCGGCATCCCTCCAGAGGCCCCTCATCGTCAATCGGAACCGCCGAGGCCCCGACCCGGTATCCATCCTGCTCCAGCAAACGACTGAAGGCCAAAAATCCCCCCTCGCGGGTGTGAAAATTGTTATGGGCCTCATCGATCAGCACCATCGGTCCCTTGCCGGCCTGATATGCCTGGTGCTGCAAAGGGTGCCGGTAGGTGGTATCGGGGATCTGCTGTGCAGCAATTTGCGCAGTTGAACCTATCAGAAGTAAAACCAGGATCCGGATGCTTGTCAATCTGCTCACGCTAATTCTTCACCATTTTGGTGAATCCCACCTTTCCATTTAGTGTTGTTCTGATCATATAGATCCCCGGATCCAGTCGGGCAACCGGAATTTCAATCCTGTTGTGCACCGGAAATAGTGACACGCTTTCAACAATGCGTCCCTGCAGGTCGGAAATAATCACGTTTACGGGATCCGGAACCGGATCGGCGAATTCAAGAAAACAATGATCATCGCAGGGGTTGGGATAGATTTTCATTGACCGGTCGGTGGTGAGGCTGGTCACTTCAGAGGGGCCACCGCTATAGTAGAAAAGTTCCCGTGATTCAAGCACATACATCTGAGTTGCCGAGACCCAGCCGAGGCTGTCGGCCTGCACAATTTTGTGGTTGAAGAACATTTCCTCAGGAGGATACAGGTAAGGGATGGTAAGATCTTCAAAACCCACCTCATCATAAGAATATGAAAATTTAAAAACCGGGATAAAAGACTCGGATAGTGCCTGGTAAAAAGTCATATCGGTCAGGTCGTTGTTTTCTGCATAGGAATATTCCATTGCATATCTTGTGTGATATACTTCACCCCCGTATTCGCTATAGGTCGTGTATTGAAAGCGGCCCAATGAATCGAGCGTAAACTCATGCAATTCATCGGGATACCAGCCACCAGACTCCTCCTTATAGTATTCCAGTATTTTTTGCAAAGACCCATCCTCGTTGTAAACATAGTCTTGTTTTCCATTATAGGTGCCGTCAGGCGGTCCCCAGAAAAGCTGAGACAGCCTGCCCTGTTCATCATACACGAGATCATCTCTGACGTAGGGAACCATGCTATTCAGATAATCGTGCATTTTATAGTAAAGACAGGATACGAGCCTGCCGTTCTCATCCCAGGACCATTCGTGCTTGCGGCTATGAAGCCATCCATTTTCTTCATAATCATAATAATCGATGAACGACTCAATCAATTGTCCTGCTTCATTATACCGGTACTCCCGTTTCCGGTGGACTATCCACTCCCCGCTGCCGTGGTCGATCTGAAGGGTTATGGTCATGTCGAGACGTGCCTTACCGGGATTGCCGGTGGGGACTTGCGATAAAACCTGCGCCTGATTGCCACTTGTTACAAAAAAGAACAGGGCCAAAATGCCGGCAATGTTTAGAAAAACTGATTTCATTTATTTGATTTTTAACAACTTAGCCTTTATCCTTAGCCTTCATCCTTAGCCTTACTTTCTACAGGCCTCTTTCTTCTTTCTTATGCTACAGGCCTCTTTCTTCTTTCTTATGCTACAGGCCTCTTTCTTCTTT
>CAYGOU010000289.1:3225-3820 GCA_964351455.1 uncultured Porphyromonadaceae bacterium | reverse complement strand
CCCCTCATTCGCTATGCCGTCCAGTTTTATACCGGAGCCGGTAGTGGGCGCAAGCCTCAACCCTCTTCATAAAGGGACTGTTTGTAAAGGAGTTGACCTGAGGGGAATGGGAAGGCCGATTCAGGAAGCAGCCCCCCGCATTCACCTCAGTTGGCTTATTGAAGCATACCAGGCTTCAGGTTCAGGCGAAAAATTTTTCAACAGTTTTTTTGATCGTCTGGCCGGAACAAGCCGGGTGCGTGAGATGATTCTGAAGGGTATGGAAGAGGACGAGATCCGCGAAAGCTGGAGGGAAGAAATCGAGGTTTTCAGGAAGATCAGATCCCGGTATTTGCTGTATCCCGAATGATAAAATAGATGTCCTGTTGTATTGGATATCGCAATTGTGAGCCTATTTTTGCCAAATGGCTTCCGGTACGGATTTGAGAAGGTTGATTTTGCTGCTGTTCCTAATGGCTGTTCCAGTATGGTTGTCGGGGCAGGAGTCAAATCTGCGCCTCTTCAGGTTTTTTGAAGTATACGGAGGGATCGGAACTTCACACTATTTTGGTGACATCGGGGGAGCCTCAACCCGCTGGCCGGGTTTTCTTGATAA
>CAYGOU010000289.1:939-3215 GCA_964351455.1 uncultured Porphyromonadaceae bacterium | reverse complement strand
TGATAAGATTGACAATTTCAGGGACTTTGATCTTCTGGAAACCAGGGTCAGTTTATCAGGAGGGGCACGCTACATATTCAACCGAAGCTTTGCGGTTTCAGGTCAGCTGGCGCCCATCTGGCTTAGTGGAGATGATGCCGGGTCGATACATCATGACCGGGGTTGGTCTTTCAATACCTATATGCTTGAGGCGAGTGGACAGTTCGAGTACTACTGGCTGCGGAAACACTCAGGTTTTAATCCTTACTTTCTGGCCGGATTTGGAGCTACTGCCAGGTATACGGTTGCCTATTATCCACACCTGAGTACAGCTTTTTATACAGGGAATGTCATTTTGGGCGGATTCGGGTTCCGGTTGTCAAACAACAAGGCATGGACCCATTCAGCGGAGCTTGCCTATCATCATGCCCTGAGCGATTATATAGAGATGTTTAATGGTCAAACCGGCAAGAATGACGGTTATTATACAGTGCAGTACAAGCTAAGTCGTAACCTTACCCGAGGCACCATATACAACAACAGAGGCCTGGTAAGACAAAACATCTGGAAAAAAATGGAGCTCAGGAAGAAAGCCGAAAAAACAGATGAAGAGCTGCTGGAAACCGGAGGAACAACTTACCATGATTTGACAAAAAAAGATCGGCGAAAGATTGACCGTTATCTGAAAAGTATAAGGAAGTGATGAATGTCATTACATCTTTCTATTTTTGGAGGAATCACCAGACTGAATTAGATGTTAAAATCTATATTGATTAGTGTCTATGGGATTGTCATGCTCTCATGCGGTTTGCCGGGTGTTTACGGGCAGTTGAATCCCAATCTTTATAAGGAGCTGGAGTTTTTTGTCGGAGCCGGAACGACCCATTACCTTGGGGATGTTGGAGGCAGCAGCAATGACAAGGTTGGTGTTCCTGCCCTGTTTGACAACCTTGGGCTTGATCTGATAAACTCGAGAATGGCCCTGTCGCTGGGATCCAGGTATGCCTTTACCAAAAATCTGGCAGTTTCAGCCTCTATCAATCCCATTTGGTATTACGGAAGTGATGAGGATTCAGAAAAAGAGAGCCGCGGCTATTATTTTGATTCTTACCTGTTGCGGGCGGGAGGACAGCTGGAGTACTATTTTGCAAACCGGCTCACCGGTTTTGCCCCTTTTGGATTCGCAGGACTGGGTGGTATGCTTTTTTGGGTCGACTCAAGAGACACCCGAGGCCAGAGGGCGGAAATGAGAGGCAGTGGTGATTTCATGTTTGGACTTGGAACCAGGTTTCCGGGCAGGAGCAGGCTTACACACAGCGTTCACCTGAGTTTTCATTATTATTTCACGGATCTGGTTGACGGACTTGCCGGAAGCCTGAAGCGCAATGACACCGGGTTTACCCTGATGTATCAGGCCAACCTTGAATGGCTGGCCAACTTTATATACGACCACCGGGGTTTGATCCGTAACTGATATTCTGGTTACCGGGTACTGTTGTATTGGTCAAGAGCGATCCGTATACAGTCAACGGCATTTCGCAGGTCGCTCAATTTCAGCACATAGGCGATTCTGACCTCATCCATTCCCAGGCCGGGAGTTGCATAAAAACCGGCAGCCGGGGCCAGCATCACGGTCTGGTTTTTGTGTTCAAAATCTGTCAGCAACCACTGAGCAAATTTTTCACTGTCGTCAACCGGCAGTCTGACTGTGGTATAAAAGGCGCCCTTTGGCTTAGGACAGAGAACTCCAGGAATGTTGTTAAGGTTTTCGACCAGGAAATCGCGGCGTGCGATGTACTCTGCTCTAACCTCTTCGAAGTAGGAGAACGGGGTTTCGAGTGCTGCCTCTGCTGCGATCTGACCGAGCCCGGGAGGACTCAGCCTGGCCTGCGCAAACTTCATGGCAGTGGCCATCAATTCGCAGTTTTTCGAGACGATTGCTCCGATTCTAATTCCACAGGCACTGTAACGTTTGGATACGGAGTCAAACATCACCGTATTTTGATCAATTCCTTCAAGGTGCATGACCGAGTGGTGAATTTCACCGTCGTAGCAGAATTCCCTGTAAACTTCATCCGCAAAAAGAAAGAGGTTGTATTTCTTTACGATGTCGCGGAGTTGCTCAAGTTCGGCTACTGAATAGAGATATCCCGTAGGATTGTTTGGGTTGCAGATGAGGATGGCTTTGGTTCTGGGAGTGATCAGTTTCTCAAATTCTGCAACCGGCGGCAAAGCAAAGCCGGTTTCAATTGAAGAGGCAACTGGAACCACCCTGATCCCGGCGGCGATGGAGAATC
>CAYGOU010000289.1:0-929 GCA_964351455.1 uncultured Porphyromonadaceae bacterium | reverse complement strand
GGAGAATCCGTTATAATTGGCGTAAAATGGCTCAGGAACAATCACTTCATCTCCCGGGTCCATGGTTGCCATGAGGGTGAAAAGGATGGCTTCTGAGCCACCGGTTGTAACGATTACCTGGGTGTGGTCAATGTCAATACCTATCCTTCGGTAACTGTCAGCAAGCTTTCGCCGGTAGGATTCATAGCCTGCGGAGTGTGAGTACTCAAGAACTTTTTTGTCGATGTTTCTGATTGCCTGAAGCGCCGATTCAGGCGTTTCAATATCGGGTTGGCCAATATTTAAAGGATAAATGACCCGGCCCTTGCGTCGCGCCTCCTCTGCATAGGGAACCAGCTTTCGAATGGGAGAAGGCGGCATCATCAGACCCCGCTGGCTGATATTCGGCATGTTGGTTGATTTGGGTTAACAGTTTATTGATTGCCTCCGCCGGATTTCATTTCGACATTGGCCCTGCTTTTGGTTTTCTGGGTTGCGCCTTCAACAGTGGCAGCCCCACGCACTGATGATCCCGTCTGCTGCTCAATAACCTGCAGACTTTGCAGGTTGTTTACATCATTCTCAAGAGCAACACCTTTGGTTTGAGCCTTTTGTGGCTGCTTAACATCCCCGGGCTGGGCCTGGACCTTTCCCATGATCGATAGACGGACCGGTGAGTTTTTGGCATTTGAATAGACGGTAATGGTTTTGTTGAACACACCTGGCAACTGGGTATTATACTGCACCTTGATGGAAGAACTATCACCAGGTTTTATCGGCTCCTTTGACCAGGTCGGAACTGAACAGCCGCATGAGGATTTTACGTCGGTCAGTACGATCGGTTTGTTGCTGACGTTCTTGAAAACAAATTCACAGTTTCCATCCGATCCGAAAACGATCGAACCATAATCGTGCAGGGTTTTATCGAACAACATCTCCTCTTTAGCCGA
>CAYGOU010000288.1:0-3830 GCA_964351455.1 uncultured Porphyromonadaceae bacterium | reverse complement strand
ATGCTGTCGGGATCCAGGGTTGCAATATCCGGTGGACCGGCGGGCGTGGTAAATGACACCTGCTGGCCATAGCCTGTACCAGCTGCATTTATGGCAAACGCGCGGGCATAATAGGTGGTGACGGCCTGCAGGTTTATAATGGGTGCCGTGAATGGATTGCCGGGCGTGGTGCTGGTGTGAAAAAAATCTGCAACCGTCGGGCCTTCGCTGGTGCTCCAGCAAATACCGGCTTCAGTAAGCATGGTGCCGCCGATCATCAGGATCAGTCCTGCGCCGGTGGCGGTGCTGTCAGAAAGAACCACCACGGGCTCTGTACTGAGTCGTGGCAGATAAAAACCGGTTCGGATTGAGTCTTGATCTCCGTAAGATATTCCGGCAATGTTTCTGGCCATGGCCCTGATGTAATACATGGTGTCGGGTAAAAAGCCGGTCAGGGTATCTGTAAAAAATCCCCCTCCGTTTCCTGCCCAATGGAAGTGGTCGAGGGTGTCAGGGTTGGGTTCAAGGCTCCAGCAGAATCCCCTCATGACCTCAGGATCGTTGCCGGTGTTGGTAATGTCTCCGCTGCATCTAATGGTGTCTTCCTGCAGAATGTTGAGGGAGGAGGTTCTGACTTGCGGAATAACTACGGGAATAACCCTTACCCAATCTGAGAAGACCCAGTCACAGAAAAGATCCTTAACGGCCACCCGGTATGAAAACTGTGATTCTGAATTGACCTTCAGTTGATTGGTATGAGCACCGGTAATATCCTCCCAGTTCACTTCATTGACAGATCTCTGCCATTGAAGATCACCCCGATATGAATAGATAGAGAGGGTGAGGGTACTGTCTTTGGGTATCCTGACGAATGTTCCCTGTCCGGATGCGGTTAGATGACTGGCTACCAGTATCATCAATATGGTGATTCTGAGTAGGATCCCTGTCATGGCTAACGAATGATAAAAGATTTGACTTCGACCGATGACATCGAGGTCAGTTTAAAAAAATAGATCCCGGACGGCAGATGTGACAGATCGAAATCCTCACGGGCGGTGTGCAGGATCTCCAGTGGATGAAAAACCAGGGTTTGCCCAAGGGCATCCAAAATATTTATGTGGCAGGGGCCTTCGAAACCTTCAAGAATGGCGGTAAGCTTTCCGTCTGTAGGATTGGGGTATAGCAACACCGTTGTTTGTATGATGTTATCATCAAGTCCTGTATTGCTGACGGTGATGGTCACCTGATCACGGGCGATACAATTCTTTCCGTCGGTTACAGTCAGTGTGTACGTGGTGGTTTTTTCAGGGTAAACAACAGGATTTGAAAGTGTGGGGTCGGCAAAAATGGCGGATGGTTCCCATAAATAGGTATAGCCCCCGTAACCGTGAAGTGCAGCAGGGTTACCCCCTATTCTAACTCCCTGGATATAGCTGATTGTTATATCCTGACCGGCATCTGCCATCAGTTCAGCTGGTTGAACAATGGTAAGAACATGTTCCTGACCGTTTAATGTCAAGACGCTGTTAACCAGCACATAAAAAATCAGCATCCCTTTAGGTAACCAATGCATGGGATAGAAGGTGTCAGTCCATGTTGTTGTTAAATGTAAGCTTTCCTGCTAATAAATCAAAAAGGAGGCGGTCAACGAGCCCTTGACCGCCTCCTTTGCTTATAATAATTGGAGGTTTTTAACTGGCACAGCTATATTAGAAGAGCCTGACCACCAGCACATGCAGGATGATACCCAGCAGGAAGAGCAGGCTGAATCTCCTGTTGTATTCAAAGGCATAGCGAACAAAGTAAAGCGGCCATGCTTCAGCCTCATATTCGTCGGGTTTTTCATCGGGTCTTTTCCTGAAGAAGGGCTTGCCTTTCTTGATCAGGTAAGGAAATGCCAGCCAGATGATGAGAATGGGCAGGGTCAGTGTTCCTTCTACAACAAGCCAGGTAAATCCGACAAATTGCAGAATCCACATCAGGATGACGGCATAGCGGGATACATCCGGACCCAATATGACCGGGAGAGTGAAGATTCTCTTACGTTTGTCTTCGGTAAGTTTGTCGATGTGTTTCCCGAAAATGACTGAGGTAGGACCAATGGAATATAGCAGGGCGATCCAGGTCACATCCCAGCTCCACTGGTGGCCGCCCGACACAAAATAGGTGCCACCAATCATGAGCGGTCCCCATACCAAAACAACGGTAGGTTCTCCAAGACCGATGTATTTCAGCGGCCAGGTGTAAAAAAGCAGGAAGAAAAGTCCTGCAGCACCCAGATAGAAGACGGTAACAGGACCGGTCAAAGAAAGGTATGCCCCGGCAGCCAGAGCCAGAATGAGCGTAAAGAGAATGTATTTTTTAAAGGTTGACTGACTGGCATAACCATGCTCAAGAAGTTGCGGACCATATTCAGCCCTGAAGTAGTTGTTGTGGTCGACGCCCTTTCGGTGATCAACCCAGTCGTTGATCAGGTTGTTTGAAGCGTGGGCGAAAATCAAACCAAAGAATGCAATCATGAAATTCAGCAGGTTGAAGGTTCCATCTGAAAAGGCCAGCAATCCGCCAATGGCCGCCGATATGGCAGTCATGATAAGCACTCCTGAGCGTGTCGCAACCAGCCATCGGGATACCAGGTCAAGGTCAGACCACTCAGCTTTTGAAATTCTGGGGATGGTGCGAAGGGCCTTACCCCAGAAAGCAACGTTCAATGCCATGTTTGAAGGTTTTTGATTATGAAATTAGAAACATTCCGTGAAAGGTTTTGTTTAAAAGAAGGCAGGGCAAAAGTCAATTCGAGGTTACCCTGATAAGACTGAATCCCTTTTTTTCAATGTATTCCCTGAATTCTTCAGGCTTTGATGTGTAGGCCAGATAAAATCCGCCGCCTCCAGAACCGCAGATTTTTAAAGCAAACATTCCGTTCTTCAGTCCCTGAGCTGCAAGTTCCTTCATGGCCGGTGGAAACAGGTAGTCAAACAACTCTGCCTGAAGAGTCGCCAGCGTGAACCAACTGGATCCGTCGGTACGGGTTTGTATGGTTGTCATGTCGTTAACCATTCTGTTTACCAGGGGGATGTAGCTGTTCTGCATTCGTCTGTTAAAGTCCTGATCCGCTGACACCCTGTTCCAGAAACTGGCCACCCCGCTTTTTGTGAGGCCCATTACGCCTGAATGGATCAGGAACAGGTCTGCCCCCTTGAACCAACCTTCATCAGTCTCATCCATAATTTGGGGTGAACCCTTACCAATCATAACCGGCCTGTTAACAAAGCTGACCAATGGATCAATGCCTGAGCTTTTTGAATGATAATAGGCTTCCAGTTTAGAGAGTGTACTGCGGACTTCCTCCATGCCTGAACTATTTGACGGATCCCGGTATCGGTCGTAGATGGCTGCGACCAGGGCTCCGGAACTGCCCAGACCCGATTGCTGTGGGATATTCGATCGAAATGAGATACCCTGTCTGAGTTCCTCCTCCATCCTTTTCAGATCAAGCCGCGATCCGAATATTTCAGCTTTTGGGGGAGCTGATAGGAATTGAAAAAACCTGATAAGCTCCTGATGCGAAAATTTAAGGTCTGAATCCTGCTCAATCCCATATTCCGGAAATACCCACTCGCCGAAGTGACTTCTGAGTGGAATGGCGAAAGCATCCGATCCAAGAAGTATTGAATACTCACCCAGCACGAGGATCTTGGCCGGATAGTATCTGCGACTTCTTTCGGGGGAGGTGTTTTGAGCCTTATCGTTCATTCTTTTTCTGAGAGGGTTTCCATCCAGACTGGACCAGCGCCGGCCTGGTCATCGATCCACTGGCTCTTTTCGCACAGTCCGGCAAGCTGGTCGCT
>CAYGOU010000287.1:0-3846 GCA_964351455.1 uncultured Porphyromonadaceae bacterium | reverse complement strand
CGATGAGATCACCCCGCAGAAAAACCTGGCCAACAACCAGAACCGCCTGGCCGACGGACAACTGCTGGTAGGGATGAATGTCGTTGTAAGATTCTGACAATTAGCAGGATCATGAGTAATAACACTGCCCGTTGGGCTTTACTGGCGATGGTCTGCCTGCTGCCGATGCTTTCGGTGGCACAGGAGGCCGTCGAAGCAGAGGAACTCCCTAATATTGAGGAGAATCAACTCTGCATGAAATGCCATGGCAGGAACTTCTTTGAATATCCCATCGATGAAGAGGGCAATACCGTGAACATGAAAATGTTCCGTGGACTGCAGATCGATTCGGCATCCTATTATCAGGGGACTCACCGGATGTTCATGTGCACAGATTGCCACGCCTGGGATTACAACACCTATCCGCACGACAAGTCGCTGAAACTCGAGCCAAAGCTGAGCTGCCTCGACTGTCACGGGGGTGACGATACCTATGCGAAATACAATTTCGAGGGGATCGAAGAGGAGTACCTGAAAAGCGGTCACGCCAATCTGCCCGAGAATACCTACTCATGCTGGTCGTGCCACGATCCGCACAGTTTTAAGATGGAGACCCGTACCGCTACAAACATCACAGAGGTGGTTCAGAAAGACAATTCGATGTGCATCCATTGTCATGGAAACCCTGTCAGGCCTGATTATTACCTGGGAGGGGGACTTGAACTGATGCTTGCCAACCACACCTGGCTACCCAGCGCCGAGAAGCATTTCAGAAAGGTAAGGTGTCTCGACTGTCATGCTGAGATCCGCGAGGACCTTGTGGTTCCGCACCATATCACAGAGAAGGAAAAGGCGGTCAGGAATTGTGTTGAATGCCATACTACCGATTCACGACTGCTATACTCCCTTTATAAATTCCAGGTCATGGAAGAGCGCGGCGAGCGGGGATTTGTGAACGGGGTCATCTCCGGCCAGGGCTGGGTGATCGGCGCCAACCGAAGCCTGTGGCTCAACCGGATCGGCCTTGTTTTGATCCTCATGGTGCTGAGCGGCATTACCATTCATTCAATCATCCGGATCATAAAGAAATAGCCATGTCACACAAAGTATACCTATATCCCATATGGATCCGGTTGTGGCACTGGACCAATGCCTTGTTGTGCCTGGCCCTCATCGTAACCGGCATCAGCATGCAGTATGCCAGTCCGGATGTCCCCCTGGTGCGCTTCGATATTTCCGTATCCCTGCACAACATCTGCGGGGTCATTCTGACCATCAGCTACGTTTTCTTCATCCTCGGCAACCTGCTCACCAAAAACGGCCGCCATTACCTGATCGAAATGACCGGGATTGCAAAAAGGCTGTTTATGCAGGGCCGTTACTACGCCATTGGCGTTTTTCTCAAAGAGGAACCACCATTTCCCATCGGCAGCAAGCGCAAATTCAATCCGCTGCAGCAGGTCACCTATTCGGTGATCATGTATCTGGCGGTGCCGGTGGTCATCGTAACCGGATGGGCCATGCTCTTTCCGGAGGTGATCATCGAGGAGTACCTAGGCATCAACGGCTTTAAGGCCACCGATGTCCTCCACGTCGCTTCAGCCACCCTGATCCTCATTTTCCTGATGATCCACCTCTACTTTGCCACCATGGGCAAAAAGGTGACCGATCATTACAAAGCCATGATTACCGGATATCATGAGGATGAGACCGAAGACTAACCTTATTCCCCCCGGGGGATAAGCGTTTGGTGGTTCTTTTGGGTTATGACCCGGCTCCCGCTCAATGGGACCGGGTCTTTTTTTATCTGCCCCGGACGTTGCGGGACATATCTCCTGATTTCAAACTATATTGCACTCCATTTAAGCGGTGTGATACATGAAATACACTACAGCATTGCTCAGCCTGCTGCTTTTATGCGCAGAGACAGTACATCCGGCCTGCCAGAAGGAGGCTGAACAGCGGGACTATCTCACTCCCGTGCAGGTCAATTCAGAACTGCAACAGCTTGCAAAATCAGATGGCCGGCGGGTGAAGCTTCACCTCCTCGCAAAATCAGCAGGGGGATACGATAACTACCTGGTTGAGATCGGTCAGGGTACGGGCACTAATAAACCAGCCACCGTTCCCGGAGTGATCGTCGTCGCCAACCTTGAGGGATCCTATCCGCACGCCACCCTCGCAGCCATGCACTTGATCCGCGATCTGGCGGCCAACCCCTCAAAAAGCGACAGCCTGACCTGGTACGTCGTGCCCTGTGCCAACCCCGATGCGGCCATGCGCTATTTCACAAGGCCCCGCTATGCCGACAGCCGCAACCTCAGGCCCTTCAACGATGACATGGATGAGGCGGTCGATGAGGATGGTTTCGAGGATCTGAACGGCGATGGCTGGATCACCCGGATGCGCTTCAGGGATCCCGACGGAACCCTTATTCCCGATTCGGCCGATGCCCGCCTGCTGCGCAGAGCCGACCCTTCGAAAGGCGAGAAAGGATTGTACAAGCTTTACACCGAGGGCATCGACAACGACAACGACGGAGCCTACAACGAAGATGGTACCGGTGGCACCAACCTGGCGGTTCATTTTCCCCATCTTTTTCCGCACGACCAGTCCGACAGCGGGATTTTTCCGGGTTATGAACCCGAGGTTCATGCCCTGATGAAGTTCATCACCGGCCATCCCGACATCGCCCTCTCGATGACCTATGGCAGCACCAATTTCTGCCTGTCGCCGCCCCGGACGAACCGCAAAAGCCAGACCAGCCTGACCGCCATCCGCCTGCCCCAGCGCTACGCACGGATGCTCAACGCCGATCCCGAAAAGACCTACTCCCTCGAGGAGGTCAAGGAGATGATGAAGGCGATCGTTCCGCCCGGCACCACCGTCGATGATAACATGGTGGCCACCATGCTCGACCAGGGACCGGTGGTCAATCCGCTGGCCGATGACCTGAAGATTTACAAGCAGTTCTCAGATCAGTACAAAATATTCCTAAAGGATGCCGGCCTGACCGGAAAGCGAAGCGAACCCGCTCCCGACCGCGACGGATCCTATGAGCTCTGGGCATACTATCACCTTGGACTTCCTTCGTTCAGCCAGGATTTCTGGGGATTTCCGGAGTTCGAACCCAAAACACCGCCCAATTCCAACAAGCCTGCATCGGGTACAGAAAAGGCTCCTGCTGACCGGGGAGCGCCCAAAACTTCGCATGACCAGCTCTTTATGATCTATTCAGACTCTATTCTGGGTGGAGGAGGTTTTATTCCCTGGACCCCATTTACGCACCCTCAGCTGGGTGAGGTAGAGATCGGGGGAGAGGTTCCGTTTGCGCGCACGGTGCCGCCGGTTGCGGTGGCCGATTCGCTGGTCAGGATCCAGGTGCCCTGGATTTACTCTCTGGCACGCCAGATACCGGACCTCAAGATCCACGCCCACAAGGTTGAACCGCTGGGATCGGGTGTTTTCAGGATAACTGCCTGGATCCGGAACGGATCTGTTTTTCCCTTTCCCATCGCCATGGGTAAGAGAAACCAGGTTCCGGTGCCGGCCCAGTTGCGGCTCACCGCCAGCGGGGTTGAATTCCTCACGGGGCGCGAATTACAGCCTGTAACCGGTATCGATGCCCATTCGCAGTTGAAGGTGGAGTGGCTCATCCGACTGCCAGAATCCACCGATATCCAGCTTGAAATCAAGGCCCCCAACGCCTACGGAGATGTGAAAACCCTAAAAGCGGGAGGAAAGTAACATGAAACGCAACCACCCCACTATAACCATCCCGATACGCTTCGCTATCGGGATTTCGCTTCGCTCAACCTTTTTAACATTTTTCACCTTTTCAACCTTTTTAACCTCCCACCCCCTCCC
>CAYGOU010000286.1:0-3867 GCA_964351455.1 uncultured Porphyromonadaceae bacterium | reverse complement strand
TTTTTGTTGTATTCCCGTTTTAATGAAATTATAGTCCTTTTGTAATGTTTGAAAAAATAATCGTTAATAATCCGGTTGTTGAAATTGACGGTGATGAGATGACCCGGATCATATGGAGCATGATCAAGGAGCGGCTAATCTTTCCCTACCTGGATTTAAAGACGCTCTATTTTGATCTTGGCATTGAACACAGGGATGCCACGAATGATGAAGTAACGGTTCAGGCAGCCCATGCGATCAGGCAGCATGGTGTCGGTATTAAGTGCGCCACCATAACTCCGGATGAGGCAAGGGTTGAGGAGTTCAATTTAAAGCAGATGTGGAAGTCCCCCAACGGAACGATCCGGAACATTCTTGGGGGCACCGTTTTTCGTGAGCCGATCATGATTCAGAACATTCCCCGTCTGGTACCCGGATGGGAGCAGCCCATTTGCATTGGCCGTCACGCTTTCGGCGACCAATACCGGGCTACCGATTTTCTGGTCAAGGGCCGGGGAAAGCTGACGATCACCTTTACCCCTGAAGATGGAGAAGCCTTGTCTTATCATGTTTATGATTTCGAAGGCGACGGGGTTGCCCTGGCCATGTACAACACCGATGAATCGATTCGTGGATTTGCCCACTCCTGTTTCAACATGGCCATCAATAAGCAGTGGCCATTGTATCTTTCAACCAAAAACACGATCCTGAAGCGGTACGACGGGCGTTTTAAAGATATTTTCGCCGAGATTTTCGAGGAGCATTATCGAGACATCTATAGCAGTCTCGGCATTTTTTACGAGCATCGCCTGATTGACGACATGGTGGCAGCTGCCCTTAAATGGAAGGGTGGATACGTCTGGGCCTGCAAGAATTATGACGGGGATGTGCAGTCTGACACGGTTGCCCAGGGGTTTGGATCACTCGGGCTGATGACCTCGGTTCTGATCACTCCCGACGGAAAAACCATGGAGGCTGAAGCCGCTCACGGTACGGTAACCCGTCATTACCGGGATCACCAGAAAGGGAAACCCACTTCGACCAACCCCATTGCCTCGATATTTGCATGGACCCGTGGTCTTGCCTTCAGAGGTGCACTCGACCAAAATGAGAAGCTGGTTGACTTTTCACATAAACTTGAAGAGGCATGTATTGAAACCGTAGAATCTGGATCCATGACCAAAGACCTTGCCCTCATCATACATGGCGATCAGTTGAAAAAGGATCATTACCTGACTACCGAGGCCTTCTTCGATGCCCTGACCCTTAAGTTTGAAGCCAAAATCCGTCAACAATAACACCAACCGATGAAATATGGGAACGATTAAGAAAAAATTCATTGAAAGAGCTCTTCCTAAAGCCGATGTAATCAAGCAACTCAAGAACGAGTATGCCAACGTGGTCATCGGTGAGGTTACCATCGGACATGTCATGTCTGGAATGAAAGGAGTAGTGAGTTTACTTACCTGTACGTCGAAACTCGATCCTGAAGAGGGCATCAGGTTCAGGGGTTACACCATTCCTGACCTGCAAAAGATCCTTCCCAGGGCGCACGCGGATGGAGAGCCGCTACCCGAGGGACTCTTTTACCTTATGCTCATGGATGAACTTCCTGAACCAGAGGATGTCAGGTATATCCAAAATGAGTGGGCCAAAAGGGCGCATGTACCAAAGCATGTTTTTGACGTCCTCGACTCCCTGCCTGTTGACACCCATCCCATGAACCAGTTTGTTGCGGGTATTGTTTCGATGGCCGACAGCTCAAAATTTATGAAGGCTTACGAAGCCGGCGTTAACAAAAAAGATTACTGGGATTCAACCTACGAGGGCGTCATGGATTTGATTGCAAGGCTTCCCAGGATAGCTGCTTACATTTACCGGCGCTCTTACCACAAGGGCGTTCACATTGAGCCCAATCCGGATCTTGACTGGGCGGGCAACCTAGCCCACATGATGGGATTTGACAGCGAAGAGGTGAAGCGGCTCTTCCGTCTTTACATGGTCATCCATGCCGACCATGAAGGAGGCAACGTCAGCGCCCATACAACACACCTTGTGGGCTCAGCGCTCAGCTCCCCCTACCAGGCTTATGCCGCAGGCATGCTTGGACTGGCAGGCCCCTTGCACGGACTTGCAAACCAGGAGGTGATCAAATGGATTGAAGAGATGCTGAGTGATCTTGGAACCCGGGAGCCTTCAAAAGAGCAAATTGCTGATTATGTTAAGAAAACACTTAGTGAGGGAAGAGTGGTTCCGGGTTACGGTCATGCCGTTTTGCGAAAGACCGATCCCAGGTACGTAGCGCAAAGGGAATTCGCCTTGAAATACATGCCGGATGATCCACTCTTTAAGGTGGTCAGCGATATCTATGAGGTTGTTCCGCCGATTCTTTCATCCGTCGGCAAGATTAAAAACCCCTGGCCAAATGTGGATGCGCATTCAGGTGTTCTTTTGATGCATTACGGAATTCGCGAATACGAATTCTATACCGTTCTTTTTGCAGTATCCAGAGCCCTGGGGGTTCTTGCACAGCTGGTTTGGGACCGTGTATACGGATTGCCCATCGAAAGGCCAAAATCGCAGAATACCCGCTGGTTCCTGGATAAGGCAGGCATTGACTCTCCCGTGAAGTTTTAATTAGTATCATCATAGCCAAAACCTATTGAAATGGATAAAAGAATCACAGTAATTGGTGCCGGCAACGTCGGAGCAACCGTTGCACAAGCGATTGCGCACCTGGACCTTGCCAAGGAGGTGATAATGGTTGATCTGAAGGAGGGAATTGCCGAAGGCAAAGCGCTTGACATTTGGCAAACGTCATCCATTCTGAATTTTGATGCCCGCGTGATTGGTGTTACCAACGATTACCTTCGAACCAAAAACTCCTCCGTTATAGTCATCACTGCCGGTCTTCCCAGGAAACCGGGCATGTCAAGGGATGACCTCATCAAAACCAACGCCAGCATTGTTAAGGAGGTGACCGAAAAGGCCATCAAATATTCTCCCGACGCCATCATTATTGTGGTATCAAATCCGCTTGACGTGATGACCTACGCCGCTTACCTGGCTGCAAACAAGGCACCCAACAAGGTATTCGGAATGGCTGGAATTCTTGATGCGGGCCGGTACAAGGCATTTCTTGCCGATGCACTGAACATATCGCCAAAAGACATCCATGCCCTGCTTCTCGGAGGTCACGGTGACACCATGGTTCCTTTGAAGCGGTACACCTCAATATCAGGTATTCCGGTTACTGAAATGCTGGGGGATGATGTGCTCGACAAGATCATCGACCGCACCCGCAAGGGAGGGGGCGAACTGGTGAACCTGATGGGAACTTCGGCCTGGTATGCACCCGGTGCTTCAGTGGCCGCCATGGTTGAAGCCATCGTCAGGGACCAGCAGCGTGTGTTTCCGGTGTGTGCCCTTCTGAATGGGGAATACGGCCTGAAGGATATTTACCTTGGCGTACCGGTTATTCTTGGAAAGAATGGCATCGAATCCATCATTGAACTGCACCTCGACACCGAGGAGAAGCGCCTGCTCACTGAGTCGGCCAATTCGGTCAAAACAGTCATGAAAGTGCTTGACGACATGAAGCTGTTCTGAACCGGTTCATAATTTGATCCAAGGGCCCTACGCAAGTACAGGCCCTTTTTCTTTTCTTTGGATGACAAACTTCCACCTCCAGATATGTCAGACTTCAAAAACCTTCTCAAATCTTTTGAAGGAGACCTTCTTGAAGATGATTTAACACGAAGGGCCTACGCCACCGACGCGTCGGTTTACCGTGAACTACCTGTCGCCGTGGCACTTCCACGGTCAACAAAAGATTTGCAGGAGCTGGTGCGTTTCTCTATTGAGACAAACTGTCCGCTGATCCCGCGC
>CAYGOU010000285.1:2346-3868 GCA_964351455.1 uncultured Porphyromonadaceae bacterium | reverse complement strand
GGAGGTGTATCGTGGTGGTGAGCGAGGGGTATGAATTTAGGGCAGAGGGCAGAGGGCAAAAGGCAAAAGGAGGAGCAAAGGGAAGAGGGAAGAGGGAAGAAGGGGGGGGTGGAGAGGTGCGCGATTTGTTTGGGCATATTGCCTATGGGTCGGGGAAGGTGAATGTGTATCAGCAGGTGGTGACCTACCTGAACGAGGTGGGGTTGCCGGTGAGCGGGGCGGCGCGCGGGCAGGTGCCGGGTACCGACCAGCGGCATGCCATGGTTTACGCATCCACGGTCGACCTGGAGGAGGCTTACAAGGTGGGACAAAAAGCGGTGGAGATAGCAGTTTCAGGCGAGAATGGCTGGATGGCCACCATACTCCGGGTACCCGGTGCCATTTACAACGTTCGCTACGATAAAGTGCCGCTTGAAAAGGTAGCACTGTCAGAACGTACCTTTCCAGAACACTGGATCGCTCCCGGCCGCACCGACGTCACCGACGACTTCGTTCGCTATGCCCGTCCCCTCATCGGCGAAGACTTCCCCTCGATACCAATGATCAACGGATTGCAGCGGTTTACCCGGTTTCAACCACTGTTCGCCAACCAGAGATTAGAAGCGTATGTGCCGGAAGCGTATCGATAGGCGAGAGGCGAGAAAAAGATGATAGGCGATACGCGATACGCGAAAAATGATGAATAATGAGTAACCAGTAACCTGCAACCTGCAACCTGCAACAAGTACCAAGTAACCAGCAACCAGTAACCAGCAACCAGTAACCAATCATGTCTAATCAGCAAACCTTAACAGCACTTGTTCCCAATAATGATTTTTTCATCGGCATCGACTCCGACGGATGTGCCTTCGACACCATGGAGATCAAGCAGAAAGAGTGTTTTTGTCCGAATTTCATTAAGTTCTACGGTTTTCAACCGGTTTCGAAATACGCACGGGAAACCTGGGAGTTTGTGAACCTCTATTCGAAGTACCGGGGTGTGAACCGTTTTCTGGCGGTGATCGAGGCGGTGCGGCTGCTTGCAGAGCGGCAGGAGTTCAAGGCCCGGAACGGAGTGGTTCCGGATTTGCAGCCGCTGATTGAATGGACCCAAAAAGAGACCAAGCTGGGCAATCCGGTGCTTGAACGGTATGCCGCTCAGGTCAACAACCCGGTGATCAGCAATACCCTGGCCTGGTCGAAGGCGGTAAACGCCATGATTGCCGAAATGATCTATGGGATTCCGCCATTTCCAATGGTCCGGGAGTGCCTTGAATTGGTGAAGGAGAGGGCCGACATGATGGTGGTATCGCAAACACCGGTTGAGGCACTGGTGCGCGAGTGGAGCGAGCACAACCTGGATGGTTTCGTTCGCCTGATTGCAGGCCAGGAGTACGGCACCAAGTCGGAGCACCTGAAATATGCCGCCAAAGGCAAGTACCCGGATGCCAACATCCTGATGATCGGGGATGCTCCCGGGGATTTCAAGGCGGCCCGCTCGAACGGAGTGCTGTTCTTTCCGATCAAACCGGGCCACGAGGAG
>CAYGOU010000285.1:0-2336 GCA_964351455.1 uncultured Porphyromonadaceae bacterium | reverse complement strand
CTATACAACGAAGGACTTGACCGCTTTTTCAGCGGCACCTATTCCGGAGACTATCAAAACCGGCTGATCGCGGAGTTTGACGCTCTGCTTCCCGAACATCCGCATTGGAAGAAATAGATGATATACTACCAGAGAGGATCGGAACAGGATGACCTGAGCGCGGAGGATCTGCGCCGGGGACTGGAGGAGGCGCTGGGCCGCTTTGGCCGGGCGAAAAGAGTGCTAGCCATTCCGCCGGACCAAACTCGCTTTCATTCGCGGGCCGGCGAACTGACCTGCATGGCCGCCAACTACCTGGGCGACCGACTGACCGATATCCTGCCCGCCCTGGGCACCCATAATCCCATGTCGCCCAAAGAGATCGACCGGATGTTTCCCGGCATCCGGCACTCCCTCTTCAGGGTGCACAACTGGAGATCCGACGTGATCACCCTGGGCGAGCTGCCCGGCAGCTACATCTCAGAAATCACCGGCGGCGCCCTCTCCTACCCCTGGCCGGTTCAGCTGAACAGGCTGATCGTTGAAGGCCGGCACGACCTGATCCTCTCAATCGGACAGGTGGTTCCGCACGAAGTGATCGGAATGGCGAATTACAACAAGAACCTGCTCATTGGCTGCGGGGGACCCGACAGCATCAATAAATCGCACTTCATCGGCGCGGTGCACGGCATGGAGCGCATCATGGGCAGGGCCGGTAATCCGGTGAGGGAGGTGCTGAATGAGGCCGGCAGGAGATTCATGAAGGGGATGCCGGTTTTGTATGTGTTGACCGTTATAGGGCAGGAAGGCAGGAGGGCAGGAAGGCAAAAGGAAGGATCGGAAGGAATAAAGATTAAAGATTACAAAGTTCAGGATTATCCCTATCAAAGTCAGCAGCTTAAAACCAGGGGGCTGTTCATTGGGGATGATGAGGAGGTGTTTCAGCTGGCAGCGGAGCTTTCGCTGAAGGTCAATTTTACCCTGCTGGATGAGCCTTTGCAGAAGGTTGTTGTACATCTCGACCCGGAGGAGTTCAGGAGCACCTGGCTGGGCAACAAGGCCATATACCGCACCCGGATGGCGATTGCCGACGGTGGCGAACTGATCATCCTGGCCCCCGGGGTGAAGGAGTTCGGCGAGGATCCGGAGATCGACCGGCTTATCCGCAAATATGGTTACCGGGGCACCGGTGCCACCCTGGATGCCGTCAGGCGCAACGATGACCTGCGAAACAACCTGAGCGCCGCCGCCCATCTGATCCATGGCAGCAGCGAGGGACGCTTTACGGTGCGTTACTGTCCCGGTGGACTAACCGCCGACGAGATTCGCGAGGCGGGTTTTGAATACGCAGATCTGGGCACGATGCTCGAAAGATATCCGCCGGGCGACGCCCGCGACGGGCACCGTCAAAATCCAGCCGGTGAACATTACTTTTATATCAGCAACCCGGCGCTGGGACTCTGGGCGCATAAAGCAAGATTCGATGAAAGCAGTCGTTGACGATAAAATACCATTCATCCACGGATTGCTCGAGCCCTGGTTCGAGGTGCTCTACCTGCCGGGCGCGGCGATCACCCGCGAACATCTGCTCGACGCTGAGGTGCTGATCGTCAGAACCCGCACTCGGTGCGATGAAGCGCTGCTCAGGGATACCGCGGTGAAGTTCATCGCGACCGCCACCATCGGGTTCGACCACATCGACACCGCCTGGTGCGAGCGACACGGCATCCGATGGGCCAGCGCCCCGGGATGCAACTCCGGTTCGGTGGCCCAGTACATCACGGCGGTTTTGCTTGAAATGGGCGACAGATACCGCTTTAACCTGGCGGATAAAACCCTGGGTATCATAGGGGTCGGTCATGTCGGATCGAAAGTTGAGAAGATCGCCCGCGCCCTGAGCATGAAAGTTATGCTCAACGACCCGCCCCGTGCCCGCAGAGAGGTAGAGGATCACTTTACAGGATTACGGGACCTGCTGGCAGCCTCCGACATCGTCACCCTCCACGTTCCACTGAACCGGGGGGGCGCCGACAGCACCCTGAACCTGGTCGGCGAGGATTTCATCGCCACCATGAAACCCGGGGCCATCCTGATCAACACCGCCCGCGGAGAGGTGGTCGATGAAACGGTCCTTCTGAGGCATCTCACAACCGAAAGCAAAGAGAAACGGCTCAAGGTGGTGCTGGATGTGTGGCAAAATGAACCCGCCATCAGCCGGCAACTGCTCAACCTGGCCGATATAGCCACTCCCCACATCGCCGGCTACAGTCTGGATGGAAAATGGAATGGAACCCGCATGGTGATTGAGGAGCTCTTTGCCTTCCATTGCCGGGGACTTCAGTCCCCGGCAATGGAAG
>CAYGOU010000284.1:0-3890 GCA_964351455.1 uncultured Porphyromonadaceae bacterium | reverse complement strand
AACATAACCGCCCACTGTACCCGATTGTGTCGATGCAGCAGCTGGATTCGTACCTGTGTCATAAATTGTTGTTTTTGCAGTCGATAGATTTGTCACAATTATCATTCCTGGATAACCACCTTGACCACCTGTTCCAGCTAAAACAAATTCGTCCCAAGCGTCACCACCGTTTCCGCCTGCTCCACCGACGCTTGCAAGGAAGTTTCCTGGGGTTGCACCGATTTTTGATGCGAAACATAAATACAAAAACCCGCCCCCACCACCAGAACTGAGGCATTCCGTATGCGGGACTGACCCTCCTCTCCGATCTCCTCCAGCATGAGATGGCGCTGATAACGCTGTTTTTCCGTTGAACTAAGGATTTGCATGTTACGGCTAAGATAAAAAAAACCCGGAAGATGCCTTCCGGGTTGTATGCTTTGTGCAGTCGACTCAGCCTCCAAAATGGATTCCGAAGGTAAGGGGATAAACCTCCGGACCCTTACCATCCTCAAAAAGGGTTTGCGGATAATAGGTGGTAAACAGGGAGAGGTCTCCGTATCCTACCCTGGCGGTGAAGCCGTATCTGAGGTCACGCAGGTTGAAATCACCCTTTGACCTGATCTTTTGCTTTTCATCGTTGAGCACGTATTTCTGAACCTGCCTTGATCCAAGTCTGAGTCCGCCCACAACACCAGCCGATACCTTGATCCGGTTGTGCTCGCCATATACCGGAATCTGGAATTCAACCAACAGGGGCACCGTAAGGTGGCAGATGCTAAGTCTGTTTTTGTATAGATCGAGGTCGATGGGTTCGGCTATAATCCCCGATTCTCCCTTGACCAGAGAGAACTGCCCTGTGAACATATAGCGCTGGTATTCAATACCCATCCCTGTAACCAGTCCGAAATAGTTTTTGACCAATCCGAGTGATTTCTCTGCAAAATTGAAATTCATACCCCAGCTCTCGGCCATCTTATTGTCGAGAAAGGCTCCGTTTTCAGGAAGCTGAAGCTGGTAGTCGGCATTGGTAAAATTGGTCAGGCCAAACTCAAAACCTTCCCATAGACCGTCCATGCGGCGAACCGGCTTGCGATGTCTGATCCTGCGGTCATCCCGGATGACCAGATCTGAATCATCTTCGGTGATGATCCGGATCTCTTTGTCGTCATCCACGATCACGGTATATTGTTTCTTTCCGATGCGAACCTTGGCCGTATCCGGTTCTTGTGAGTACCCTGCCTGAATCGCCAGGAAAACCACTGCCAAACCTAAGAATAGTGCTCTTTTCATGCTTGTAATGTTTTTGATTTTGGGGTATGACGCAGCAACCCGCGAGAAAGTTACAGCTTGTTTCAAAAAGGATGCGATCAGGGCCTGCGGAGGGGTGTTGAGAGCTCCAGCAGCCTTGAATTAAAGCTCACCCGCTCAAGCTCACCCGAATCATTGTACTGACGGGCAAAATCCATTTCAGTTCCTGCCAGGTTGTTTACCTGACGAATGCCGGCATCGGCCACCTCCCAAAGGGAGAATCTGCTCTGATGTACCAGCGACGGCTCCTGTTTTAGCACCCTGATCCGGAAGTATTGAAGGGCCAGCTCACCCAGGGTTGAATAATTCTCCTGAGGCTGCAGTTGAATGGGCCGGGTTGAGAAACTTAGATTCATGGGAATTGATATACCCGCTGCAAGTGGCTCAGCGCTTTTCGGTACCATACCGGCTACCATCAGGTGGTCGCGTTGCCAGGTTTGTTCAATCTCCGGCTCTGCCTTGAACTCATCCCTCTTCGCACTTGCTTTTGCCATCGTACTGACGGCAGGCAGGGTCGATTCCTCAAAAGCAGGATCATTATCAATACCCTGCTGTGGTTCCGCCATCCGTCCGTCGTGCTCAGGAGCCTGCATCTGCTCAAAAGGATCGGGTGCAACCTGCTGAAGCTCCGGCCAGACCAGCCATCCAATGGCGGCGATGGCTGCGGCGGCGGCAACAGTATAGATCCAGGCGGGAACCAGCCTGATCCTTTTCTTCAGCAGTTTCTTTGCAGGATACTGGATGGTAGAATCCGCAACGAGCCTGGTCAAAATGAAACGGCGGTAAAGATTCCCAAGCCGGCTGTCGTGTTCCACTTCAAGATCAAAGCGCTCAGCTTCGGCCAGTGAGAGATCCCCCTCCATCCTTGCCACCACGCGAAAGTCATCCTCCCCGATGCCCATGTAGGCAGCCTCGCTTTTATGCAATGAAGACAGATCTCCGAATTTCTCCTTCCCGGCTTCAAGGCTCACCTCCTCAACTCCTTCAAACTCCTCCCGGATTTCAGGATGGAGCAACAGAAAAGCCTCCACCTCCCGGATTTCTCCGAGACTGAGGCTTCCCTCGAGGTAGTCGAGCAGGTAGCTTTCGTAGTTGTCGCCGTTAATTACCATCATAAAAGTGTTTCAACCGACCCGATCTTTTCCTTGAGAAAAACCCGGGCCCGGTAAATGTAAACCTTGACCTGCGACTCTGTAAGTCCGGTAATGCCCGAAATATCACGATACGAATATCCCTCGTAATCTCTGAGCATCAATACCGATCGCTGGTCGGGAGGAAGCTGTCTGATCAGCGCCTCCATCTGTTCCATCAGGTCGTTGTACTGTTCGCTGTGGGCATGTTTTCTGAGATTTACCTCCTCCATCCCTGTCCAGCGTTTGTCGATCCTCACCTGGTCGATCAGTTTGTGATAGGCCGTCGTAAAAAGGTACGACCTTGATTTCTCTGCTGATACCTGGTCAATGTTCATCCATAATTTTTCAAAAGAGTCCTGCACCAGATCCCTGGCTTTCTCAGGGTCTCTGATGTTCTTCAGCAGAAAGCGGTAAACCGCATCTGCGTTCTGGTCGACGCAACGGTTATAATCCGAAACAGTCATATCGGGTCAAGGTCGATGTTAAGACGTATTGCGGGACAACATTGTTACAGGGGTGGAATTATTTTTTGTATTTTCACGGGTCATTCAAAGCTTATACACTAAACCTCAAAAGATGGATCAGCCAAAAAAATTAGACCGGAGGAGGTTCTTCGGGAAGATGGCAGGTGCCGCGGGCGCTGCAATTGCCATTCCCTGGATCATTCCTTCAACCGCATTGGGCCGCAATGGAGCAACTGCAGCCAGTGACCGGATCGTCATGGGTTGCATCGGTTCTGGTTCGATGGGCCGGGGAGATATGCACGGTTTCATCCACAAACCGGAAGTCCAGATGGTTGCCGCCTGCGATGTCGACAAGAAACACCGCGATCTGGCCAAGAAGATGATGGACGACTATTACGGGAACCAGGATTCGCGTACCTACCTCGATTTCAGAGAGTTTCTTGCCAACGAAAAACTGGATGCCGTCATCCTGGCCCTTCCCGACCATTGGCACGGGATTATTGCCATTGCCTGTGCCAAGGCTGGACTTGACATCTACGGTCAAAAACCCCTGGCCCGTACCATCTGGGAGGGACAGAAGATCGTTGAGGCGGTGCAGCAAAACGGTGTCATCTGGCAAACCGGCAGCTGGCAGCGTTCACAGGCGCATTTTCACAAGGCATGCGAACTGGTCATAAATGGCAGGATCGGAAAGGTAAGCCGCGTGGAGGTTGGACTTCCCGACGGAAATCCCGCATCGGGCATGCATCCGGTGACCGAAGTGCCTGAAGGGCTTGACTGGGATTTCTGGCTGGGGCCTGCTCCGTGGGTTCCATTCAGGGGGGTGTGTCACTGGGACTGGCGCTGGATTCTTGATTATTCTGGCGGCCAAATGACCGACTGGGCAGGGCACCACATTGACATTGCACACTGGGGGCTCGGACTTGACCGCACAGGTCCGGTTGAAGTTGAAGGACATGGGGTCTTCCCGCGTGAGGGCATTTTTGATGTTCCTGTTGAATAC
>CAYGOU010000283.1:0-3908 GCA_964351455.1 uncultured Porphyromonadaceae bacterium | reverse complement strand
ACACCGCTGATGTTGACGCGCGAGATCTCGTAGATCCTCTCCAGTTCATCCTGAAGGAGGTCGGCAAAATGCTTGAGCTCGGGAAGCGAATATTCGCCCGAGAGGTTGATGTTGAGCACCGGAAAGGAGTTGAAGTCGAGGTCGCGGGCCATGGGATCCGCCAGCAGGTCGGCCGGCAGGTTGCCCTTGGCCTTGTCGATGGCATCCTTCACCTCAACAAGCGCCTCCTTGATGTTGACGCTCGTGTTAAACTCGACGAAAACCATGGAGAAGTCCTGCATCGACTGCGAGCGCAGCTCCTTGATCCCGTTCACCGCCTGAAGTTCGTTCTCAAGGGGACGGGTAATGAGGTTTTCGATGTCTTCGGGTGAGTTGCCCGGATAGGCGGTCTGCACGAAGACGGTCGGAAAGTTGACCTCCGGGAAGAGCTCCTTGGGCATCGTGAGGTAGGATATCACCCCGAAGGTGAAGAGGATGAATACCGCCAAAAAGACGGTGTTCTTATTTTTCAGAGCCAGGGTGGTCAGTTTGAATTCCCTGATGATCTCTTTGTTTTCCATAAGTCAGCGAATAATAATTTGTTGCGGGATTAGATGGTGGTCGGCTCGAGCAGACTGCCATCCTTGATCTGGTTGTACCCCTTCGTCACCAGGAGATCCCCCGGTGTGAGTCCTTCAGTAACCACGGTTACGATACCGTCGGAAGCACCGGTCTGCACGTAGGTTTTGGTGGCATATTGCTTACCGTCGCGCTGGGTGGCGGTGAAGAGAAAGGCACCCTGAAAGTCGTGCCGGATCAGGATCGTAGGCACGGTGATGGCCCCTTCGAGGTTGAACACCTTGAGGCGCAGGGTGGCCAGCATGTTGGGTTTGATCTCATTTTTGGGGTTGGATATTTCTACCCGGATGCTGAAGGTGCGGCTCTGGGGATTGATCACCTGGCTCACGAAAGTTACCGGCACCTCTTTCATCAATTCGGGCAGTACCGGGAATTCAACAACAGCCATGTCGCCCCTTTTAACCGAGCCGATGAAGGCTTCGGAGATCTCGGTGTTGACGTAGAGTTGGCTCGCATTGACGAGCTCGATTACGGCACGACCGGGAGAGGCATTTTCACCGGGTTTGAGGTATATTTTTTCGATGCGGCCGTCGAAGGGGGCCACCATTTCAGACATGGCCAGCTGGCTGCGCAGGGTCTCCATGGTGCGCTCGAGCGACTCCTTCTGGTTTTTGGCCTGGATGTACTGCATCTCGGAGCCCACGCCCTGGTCCCATAACTCTTTTTGCTTGTCATACATGGTGCGGGCCAGCTCGTATCCCTTTTCGAGTTCAGAGATGCTGTTCTTCATGACCGAGGCATCGAGGGAGATCAGCTTATCGCCCCTGGCGACCTGCTGACCCTCGCGGACATGAATTTTGGTAATGCGACCCGAAAGTTCGGGCATGATGGCGGCGGTTTTAACCGCCTCAACCATTCCGCTCAGCTGGATATGGTCAGAAAAACTGGTGGTGTCAACCTGATCGAGCACCACCTTAACGCCGCGGGCACCGCCCGAATCGTCAAGCGTAGAGAGCTCGGTCTCCAGGGCCGACAGCTGCTGGTTCAGCTTCGCAATCTGGTTGCGTGTTTTGTTGATCTCCAGGTTCACCTGGTCAGCGGTCCGCTCCGGCGCACAAGCAGCCAGAAATACGACCAAAAGGGGGATTATTACTTTTTTCATTTTTCTTTTATCTCTTATTTTTTATGTCTAATGTTATCTGTCTAATGTCTAATGTTCCTTCCCACCCCCCTCTGCCCTCTGCCCTCTCTCCTCTACCCTCTCACTTTCCTTTTGCCTTCTGCCCTCTGCCCTCTGCCTTAAAGTCTGCTATAGGCTTTATCGAGCTCCACTTTCTTATTCAACATATCCAGTGCGGCGCTGAGGTAGGTACCCTGGGCCTCAAGCAGGGTGTTGTACGATTGCTTCAGGTCGGTGCCTGAGGCGACTCCCGCCTTGTAGCGGATCTGGTCTTTTTCGTAAATCCGGCGTGCCAGGTCGAAGTTCTCGCGTTTATTCCGGTAGGTGACCACGGCTACATCGAAGTTGTTGCGTGAGGTGAGAGCTCCCATGACGAGGCTCTCGGTCACCTGGCGTTTGGTGTTAAGACTTTTTTCGAGCTCAAGTGAGGCGCGTCTGACGCTGTGGAGCCGTTCTCCGGAGCTGAAAATCGGAATGTTGATCTGCACCCCGAAGAGAGAGGTAGGGAACCACTTCTCATCGAAGCTGAAGAAATTAAAGCTGTTGCGCTGTGCATTCTGGACCTGCGAAATAAATGCGGTGGCCAAGGGCAAGTAGGCCGTTTTTGCCATTTGCACCTGGAGCCGGGATATGTTTTCCTGCACATCCATCATCCTGAAGGTGACATGATCCTGCGGATCGAAGTCGACCGTTATCATCGACTGCGGGTCGGTGGCCATGAGAAGCGATTCGAGGGTGTCGGTGAGACGGATTTCATCGGTAACCGAGAGTCCCATGTTGAATTTCAGCAGATATCCTGCACTGCGGATCTGGTTTTCGGCCATGATCCTGTTGGTTTTGAGTTCAGAGAGCAGCAATCTCAGCTTGTCGACATCGGTCTCCTCGAGAAATCCCTGCCTGAAGAGGGCATCGGTTTCAGAGAGGAGGCTCTCCATGGTCTGGATGGTTTCGGCCATCAGTTTCAGGTTGCTCTCAGCCACCAGCACCAGGTAGTAGGCGTTGGCGATGGCCTGACGAACCTCCTGGCGCGCCTGCTCCAGCTGGAGCTGGGTCAGTTCGGTGACCTCTCCCGCCATCTTGAGTCCCACGAACCAGGCTCCGCTGAAGAGCAGCTGGCTAATCTGTGCCTGCACGCTGGCGTTGTGCTTGGTACCGAACTGCACCTCGATGTAGCTGCCTGGCTCCCCGCCGAAGAATTCGCCGGGAATGAGCTGGGTGGCCAGGTTGATGAAATTGTTATAACCGATGGAGGCATCGAGCTGCGGAAGTCCTGTTGCCAGGGTCTCCCGGTTCTGACGTTCGGCGATGGCAATGTCGATGACGGCATTGCGGGCCTGGTAATTATAAAGAACGGCATAATCCTGGGCCTCCTTCAGGGTGAACTCGTTGGTTTGACTGTATGCGCTGTGGCCGGCCAGGACAATGATCCCGGTCAGCAGGATCCTGATAAAAAATCTATTCATTTCCAGTATTTGTTTATCTGCTTTTCAAGTTCTATTAATCCTTCGGGAGAGGCAATGCCGTGCATGTGGTAGATGAAAATCTCACGCATCACCTCTTCAGAATTGATGTCGGAGAGCACATTGGGATCGGCGCTCTGTCCGTATTCGAGCCGGGTCATGTGCATTCTCGATATGATCTCGATGTTGAGATCATTGCGGAACAATCCCTCACGGAGGCCCTTTTCAAGATTCATGCGGATCGCCTCGTGCATTTTTTCACGCTGTACAGCGAGCAGGCGCTTGAATATTTCGGGGTAGTACTTTCTCAGGTCATAGCCCAGCGAAGGGTTCTGCTCCTTCATCATCTCAACCATGTACCGGTTAACCACGAAGAGTTCCTCGATGGCGTTGATGTCATGGGATACCAGCTCATTCAGCTTCTGGGCATGATGGTTGTGAATCATAAACATCACATCTTCAACCAGATGAGCCTTATCCTTGATGCACTCATAAACCGTCTTCTTGGAGATGCCCAGCTCCCTGGCCACGTCGTCCATGGTGACGCTTTTGATCCCATAGCGGTTGTAGAGGTCATAGACCCGCATCAGGAAATTGCTCTGTTTTTCGTCGTTCTGCATGGTACCTCCGAAATGGGTTGCAAAGATAATAAACTATTAAACCGTTGGAAACGAAAAAAGTTTAAAAAGTTTCCGTCCTCACCCCCTGGC
>CAYGOU010000282.1:0-3934 GCA_964351455.1 uncultured Porphyromonadaceae bacterium | reverse complement strand
AAAAATCAGCAGGGTGTTTCCGGCCTCGATCTGAAAACCGAGCTCCGCCTGCAGTCCTGCCAGAATCCGGTTGAGATCAAACCCACCATCAAAAAGGCTATGAATCCTGGTGTTTTGTTCAAAATTAACATAAGCCACCCTCTGATAATGGAGGCGCCCGAACTCCTTCATCAGCCAGGTTTTTCCTACCTGCCTCGCTCCCCGGATGATCAGCGGTTTTCGGTTACCGGCCTCCTTCCATGCTATCAGATTGTTGAGTAATCTTCGGTTCATGTTTGAATATTTGTACAAATATACAATTTTTCATACGTATTTCTGGCAGAGATTACATTTTTACAAAGGAATGCCGCCTTCCCCCCCTCTCCTGGGAGGAGAGGGGGGGAAGGGGTAAGGGATAAGGATCAGCGAAACGGTGGTTTCGGAAACAGCGGTTTCGGAAGGAAAGTTTACCTTGGTATCATATTGTTAATTGAGGGGTTATGACACAAAAAAGAAAACCCGGCAAGGTGGTTCAGATGCCACAAACAGAAGAGAATCAGATTCGTGCGCGGGCCAGGAGTCTTCCGCTGGGGCGCTGTTACATCACACGGGGCTGGGAAGAGAGCCGCGAGGGCAATGTTATTGTGACCAGGATGCACAAGCAGGGCGGAGTCACGGTTGGGGCCTTTCTGGTTGATCTGGCACTGCTGGGAATCAAGGACTCGACCTACCGGTTCAACCTGTCGCAGGAGGAGTATGCTGACTTTTTAAACAAGATGCATGCTAAGGATGCCATGGAGGAGACCGATTACGTGCTGGCTCACAACCTCATCTACGGAGCGCTTGAATACGCCGAAAGTTTCAGGATCAAGCCGCACAAGGACTTCTCCGTTTCGCGTTACATTCTCGAAGAGGATACCGAAGAGATCCCGCTGATGGACATCGAATTCGGGGTTGAGGGGGTTCCGACGATTTTTACTTCAAACCAGGATCCCCACCCGGGGTTGAAAAGCACGTAAAGTCGCAGCCTTCAGCGAAAATGCGGCTAATGCCAGGGGAGGTGTTGTTTGAATCCGATGTTTTCGGCATCAGGCTGCCGGGTTCGGGTCCGGATGTGTTTGTCAGCGTGATGGGTGCAAACAAGGAGGTGTACGCCCTGGCTTTTTATCTGGGAGTTAGTGCCATGCATGCATTTTCGCAGCTTCAGGATCCGGAAAATAATTTTCATCCATCAACCCTGTTGTCAATTCCCCATATACTGCTTTCATGGGATGACAAGAATGCATTGGATCCATTGCAGGCGGCCATCCTAAAACAGTGCAACAGGTCATACCGTGGGAAACAGGTATGGCCGGTATTCAGCCGGATTGAACCTGGTTATGTGCCCCATACTCCCCCCATAAAGGAGTTCATCAAGCTGGGCAAGAGGCCTGCCGGGGTGGAGTTCAGCGACCTGGATTTTGTAGTGACGATGCAACTGTTGGAGGGACAATGCAATACCCGGATCACCCACAGCAACAACCTGGTGGAGTTGAACACCGCGTTCTCGACATTGATCGACAGCTTTTTGAAGGGGCCATAATCAAGATTCTGACAGCAGGTTAAACAGGTCGATATTTAGGTAAACAATTTCTTTCCCAATTTTCGTAGAGCTCATAATTCCGAGCTCCTCTAATTGATTGAGATACTTCTTTGCTGTATTAAGACTTTTGATTTCGTGACCCATTAATTTTTTAGGGCTGGTGTAAGGTTGTTCAAAGATTTTTTCGATTGTCTCCTTTCTTATGTGCGGGAGCTTGTTGACAACCAAAGAATGAGTGATTTCAAACAGACGGTCAATCTCTTCAATTTTCTTTATTGTGTACAATGAGGTTTCTTCTATTGCCCCCAGCATATATTTTATCCAGGCTTTCCAGTTTTGTCGGGTAGTTACGGAACCCAACAGTTCATAATACTCTTCCTTGCTTTTTATGATGTATGCGCTTAGATATAGAATTGGTAAATCAAGCAATCCCTTTTGCAGTAATATCAGAAGGTTTAATACTCTTCCTGTTCTTCCATTTCCATCACGGAATGGATGTATCGCTTCAAACTGATAATGGGAGACCGCGAGTTTTATCAAGGGATCATAGTCATAGGTCACGTCATCATTTATATAGGAGAACAAATTCTGGAGCTTTTGAGTTATAATCTGAACTCCTCTGGGCGGAGTATAAACGACTTCTCCCCCAAGCAAACCGCTTCCCCGCCGCTTTATTACGGTCTCGGTTTGTGGTGGTCGTATACCATCCTTTACCTGCTTTATCTCCTGGTAAACTTTAATCAATGCATCTACTGATACTTGATTTCCATCCTTTATTTCTTGATAACCGGACCATAATGCCTGGCGATAGAACAATACCTCCTTGGCATTTCCGCTCAATTCAGAATTTTCAATGTGAAGGGATTTGTATAGCTCATCATCAGTGGTAAAAATGTTCTCAATTTCTGTGCTTGCTTTGGCTTCCCTAAGTGCAATGGTATTTACCAACATAGCTGGATTAGGGAGTTTGCGGGCGAATCCTTTTAATTCAGCAAGCGCTTTGTTTGCCTTGTTCAAGGCAATCAGTACATCCACCGTGACCAGCTTCTCATCAGGCGGTGGTAGTAATGGCAGCTGGTTGTAAGGGATACTCCGATCGTATGGAGCCTGGTTTGACATTATTTTGTGTTTATGTCAAATATAGGCATAATTTGACACTTGGGGGAATCTCGGTTCAATTTTGACACTTTCCCGGGCTTTTGTCAAATTTTGCGCTCATTTGACAGTAGGGGGTGATATGCAACGAATAATGCCTATATTCGTGTCATGAATTGAAACAAATGAAGGCTTATATACACCAGTTGGATCATTGGCCAGCCTTTTCGTGGAGATTTGAAGCGCTGGTTAACCTGCTAAGTGAAGTGAGGCTTTTGCAGGGTCGCCTGCTTGGCAGGATGGAATCTTTGGGATTTGATTTGCGTAGCGAGGCGGTACTTGAAACGATGACCCTCGAGGTTATTAAGTCGAATGAGATAGAAGGTGAGATTTTAAACCCCGGACAGGTTCGCTCGTCGATAGCCCGGAGACTGGGTATGGAAATAGCAGGTTCGGTGGAGTCAGACAGAAATGTTGACGGGGTGGTTGACATGATGCTCGATGCCACGCGGAACTGCTTTGACCCCTTAACAAAGGAGCGGTTGTTTGACTGGCATGCGGCGCTGTTTCCGACAGGCAGGAACAGCATGTACCGGATAACCGTGGCGGATTGGAGGAAAGATGACACCGGTCCCATGCAGGTCGTATCAGGCGCAATGGGCAAGGAGAAGGTCCTTTTTCAGGCTCCGGATGCAGCATTGCTGGAGAAAGAGATGGATCGTTTTCTGGAGTGGTTTAACCTCGAAAATGGCACGGATCTGGTGATAAAGGCCGCCGTTGCCCATTTATGGTTCTTAACCATTCATCCCTTTGATGATGGCAATGGCAGGATCGGCAGGGCTTTAACGGAGATGCTCCTGGCACGTTCAGATAACAGTCCCCAGCGGTTTTACGGCATGTCGGCTCAAATCAGGATTGAGAGAAAACAATACTATGAAATGCTGGAAAAAACGCAAAGAGGTGATTTAGATATCACTGCCTGGATCGGATGGTTTCTTAACCGGCTGATTGGCGCGTTGAATTCAACCGATGTGGTATTGAACAGGGTCCTTTTCAAATCCGGCTTTTGGAAAAAGCATGAACAAACCATCCTGAATAAAAGACAACGAAAGTTGCTGAACAGGGTGCTGGATGGATTTGATGGAAAGCTGACCTCCTCAAAGTGGGCAAAAATCGCGAAATGCTCAAAGGAGACGGCAATAAGGGATATTAACGACCTGATAAACAAAGACATTCTTCAAAAAGGAGGAGCTGGAGGCAGAAGTGCGGGGTATCTCC
>CAYGOU010000281.1:0-3942 GCA_964351455.1 uncultured Porphyromonadaceae bacterium | reverse complement strand
AAGGGGTGGAAAGAGGTGGAGTACGAAGTGGTGCGCGACCGATATGACAATTGCATCACGGTCTGCAACATGGAGAACTTCGATCCGCTGGGCATCCACACCGGTGAAAGCATTGTGGTGGCCCCCTCTCAGACCCTTACCAACGCCGAGTACCATAAGCTTCGGGCTCTCTCTATTAAAATCATCCGCCACCTTGGCATCGTTGGCGAATGCAACGTGCAATATGCCCTCGATCCCGAATCCGAAGATTACCGGGTCATCGAGGTCAATGCCCGCCTGAGTCGCTCATCAGCCCTGGCCTCGAAAGCCACCGGCTATCCTCTCGCTTTCGTGGCAGCAAAACTCGGACTGGGATACGGACTCCACGAACTTAAAAACAGCGTTACCCGAACCACCACGGCCTGCTTTGAGCCGGCGCTTGATTACATCGTGTGTAAGATCCCGCGATGGGACCTCGACAAGTTTGAGGGTGTAAGTCACGAAATCGGATCCAGCATGAAGAGCGTGGGTGAGGTGATGGCCATCGGCCGTACCTTTGAAGAGGCTATTCAGAAAGGTCTGAGGATGATCGGACAGGGAATGCACGGGTTTGTGGGAAACCGCGGACTGCATTTCAAGGATGTTGAACAGGAGCTGAGTCGTCCGACCGATCTGAGGATTTTTGTCATCTCCCAGGCCCTTGAATCCGGCTATACGATCGAACAGATCCACCAAATGACAGGGATCGACCACTGGTTTCTCGACAAATTAAAGAACATCGTAGAGGTCAAAAACCAACTTGAATCCTTCGATAAAATAGAAGAGCTGCCCGACCACCTGCTTTTGGAAGCCAAAATAAAGGGCTTTTCAGATTTTCAGCTGGCCCGGCACATCCTGAAGAGCGAGGTGACCGACATCGAACATGACATGAACCGGGTCAGAGAGCATCGCAAATCGAGGCGGATCACCCCCTTTGTCAGGCAGATTGACACCCTTGCCGCAGAGTATCCGGCACAGACCAACTACCTCTATCTCACCTATTCATCAACCGAACACGACGTACCCTTTGGCGACACAACCCATTCAGTTGTGGTACTTGGTTCGGGTGCCTACCGGATCGGCAGCTCAGTTGAATTCGACTGGTGCAGCGTAAACGCCCTTCAGACCATCCGCAACGAGGGATACCGCGGGATCATGATCAATTACAATCCCGAAACCGTATCTACCGATTACGACATGAGCGACCGGCTCTACTTCGATGAGCTTTCGTTCGAAAGGGTGATGGATATTCTTGACCTCGAAAACCCTGAAGGGGTGGTGGTTTCAATGGGAGGCCAGATCCCGAACAATCTGGCCCTGAGGCTCCATCATCAAAACATAAACATACTTGGCACCTCCCCTGTGTCGATCGACCGGGCCGAAGACCGGCACAAATTTTCGATGATGCTTGACCACCTCAAGATCGATCAACCTCTCTGGAAGGAGCTTTCAAGCATAGAAGAGATCAACCAGTTTGTTGAGCGAATTGGATTCCCGGTGCTGATCCGGCCCAGCTACGTTCTCTCGGGAGCGGCCATGAACGTTGTATCTAATATGGAGGAGCTCAGCGACTACCTCACGCTCGCCGCCAGGGTCTCAAAACAGCATCCGGTTGTGGTGACCGACTTCATTGAACAGGCCAAGGAGATCGAGATTGATGCGGTGTCAGATCATGGTGAACTGATCGCTTACGCCATCAGTGAGCACGTTGAATTTGCCGGTGTCCACTCTGGCGACGCCACCATGATTTTCCCCCCCCAGAAGCTCTATTTCGAAACGGTACGCCGGATCAAGAAAATAACCAGGCAAATCGCTGCCGAGCTGAACATCACCGGTCCCTTTAACATCCAATTCCTCGCAAAAGACAATGACATCAAGGTGATCGAATGCAACCTTCGCGCGTCGCGCTCAATTCCTTTTGTATCCAAGGTTCTGAAAACCAACCTGATTGAATTGGCCACAAAGGTGATGCTCGGCCAAAAGGTTGAGAAGCCCCATAAATCGATTTTCGACCTCGATTACATAGGTGTAAAAGCCTCACAGTTCTCATTCTCCCGCCTGCAAAAAGCCGACCCGGTGCTGGGGGTCGACATGTCGTCAACCGGCGAGGTAGGATGCCTCGGAGAGGATTATTATGATGCCATCCTTAAATCGATGCTCAGCGTCGGGTACCGGATCCCGAAAAAGAACATCCTGCTGTCAACAGGACCGATCAAAGACAAGGTTACCCTGCTCGAATCGTGCCACCTGCTGGCAGAGAACGGTTACCAGCTCTATGCCACCCGGGGCACCGGGGAGTTTCTCAAAGGCAATGGCATCGAGGTGTCAATCCTTCACTGGCCCGACGAAGAGGCCCATCCCAACACGCTGGAGTACATCCGCAGCGGATTGATCGACCTGGTGGTCAACATCCCCAAAAACCTGACCCAGGGGGAGCTGAAAAACGATTACATGATCCGTCGGAGCGCAATCGACTTCAACGTACCGCTGATTACCAACGCACGACTGGCGTCTGCCTTCATCAACGCATTTTGCCGGCTCGATATCGAAGACATCAGCATCAAGGCATGGCACGAATACTGATCGTGGGTGCCGGTCCGGCCGGCATGACCACCGCCCTCTTTCTTGCCCGGCTTGGGATCCGGTCGGTGCTGATCGACAAGGAGCGCTTCCCGCGCGACAAGATTTGCGGCGACGGCCTTTCGGGATGGGTGCTCTACATGCTCGACCGGCTCAATCCCGAATGGACCCGCGAACTGGCCTCCATGGATGGGGCGCAGCCCTCCGGGGCCATTCGCTTCTATGCCCCCAATCTAAAGCAGATCACCCTGCCCTATAGAAACAAATACCACCCCGGGCTCGCCCCGGGCTACATCATCCGCCGCAGGGAGTTTGATGCTTTTCTATGGCAAAAAGTAGAGCAAAACCCTGATATTGAAACCATAGAAGGACTTGAAATAACCGATTTCTATGAGGATAATGGGGAGGCAGTACTTTCAGGCATCCACACTGATTCAGGCACCTTTGCGGCTTCTGCGACAGTTAATCCCGCAACATCCGAACTTCGCGGGGATCTGGTTGTTTTTGCCGATGGCGCCGGAGCCAGATTCACCCGGCATCCCTCATCCGGTTTAAAAAATGACCGGCATCATGCCACCGGGATCAAATTGTACTTTAAGGGTCTGCCACCTGCAGATGAGAACCTGAATCCGGTTGAGTTTTATTTTCTGAAATCCATTCTGCCCGGATATTTGTGGATTTTCCCGCTCCCCGGCGGAGAGGCCAACGTTGGAATGGGCATCCGGACCGACGTCATGAAGCGGAACAAAATCCAGTTAAAGAGAGAGCTTCTCCGATCCATTGAAGAGACCCCCATCCTGAAAGAGCGATTTCAACATGCGGAGGCCATTTCTGAGGTTCAGGCCTGGGGTTTGCCGCTTGGATCAAAGAAAATGCCCATTTCAGGGAACCGCTATCTGCTAACGGGGGACGCAGCCTCCCTGATCGACCCATTTACCGGCGAAGGGGTGGGCAATGCCATGAACTCAGGGTTTCATGCGGCTGAACATATTGAAAAATGCATCCTCAACAACCGCTACGATGCCGACTTCAACCGGCAGTACGATCAACGGGTCTATGCCAAGCTTTGGAAGGAACTCAGAAACAGCAAGATGATCCAGGATCTGCTGGTCAGACCACAACTTTTCAGCTGGGTCATGAACCGTGCCGTCACCAGTCCTTACCTTCAGAAAAGCTTCGTCAGAATGATCGACAGCCTCGACGAACGCAAGAAACTGGCAAATCCCCTCTTTTACCTCAGGGTACTGCTGGGCCGCTGACTTAAAACATCAACCATCCCGATACGCTTCGCTATCGGGATTTCGCTTCGCTCAACTTCAACCACTTCAACCACTTTAACCACTT
>CAYGOU010000280.1:1759-3955 GCA_964351455.1 uncultured Porphyromonadaceae bacterium | reverse complement strand
ACCATCGCCTCCCCGGCACCCTCATTTACGAGGGTATAGCCACGGGCCGCCGCCGCAACAACCAGCGTCTCTGCATAATGAAACCGCTGCTTCACAACTCCCTCAGCCTCCACCGTCATGGAGGTACCCTCAACGAGGCTCAGCACATGGCAGCGGCCATGGGTCTCCACCCTGACGGAGCTGCTGAACCTGTAACGGAACACCTCGTAGGAGTGCTTCTCATGGGTGGGCAATTGCCACCGCACCCAGTCGGCTCTCTTTTCAATCAGGACCGGTTTCGATATGAGGTTTTCCGAAACATAGCGGCCCTTTCTGTCAAAACAGAGGTTTTCCATGGCCCGGTTGATGTTCAGTGGCCTCGGTTTACCGTCAAGATCCATTCTGAGCCAGTCGTACATCTTAAAGGTAAAGATGTAGGGGGTTGTGCTTATTTCGAGCACCAGGTTGTTGATTCCTGATCCATGAACCGTACCGGGGGGGATCAGAAAAAAGTCATGCCTCCTGGAGGGATGAACCTGCACATACCGTTCGATATCGACCGGTTCACTGTTCTGGAAGCTTCTTTCAAGGTCGGATCTGAATGAAACAGGATCAATATCCTCGTGAAAACCCAGATAGCAGGTTGCATCCTCAGCTGCGTCGAGGATGTAATAGCACTCCTCTTGGGTAAACCGCTCTCCAAACCGGGACTTAATGTAGGCTGGCATGGGATGGCACTGAACCGAAAGATTTCCTCCGTCGAAGGTGTCGAGAAAATCAAAGCGGATCGGAAACTCATCACCATAAACCGCATGATGCATACCCAGAACCGATTCGCCAGCCTGGAACATCAGAAAATCAAAAGAGACCTCCAGCATCAGACCATTCCGGGTGAAGATCAGTCCATTTTCCGGAACGATCAGTTCAAACGACCAGGCGTAGTTGACCACCTCATGGTTCAATCCACCGATCCGGTTGCGAATCCACTGTCCGCCCCAGGGACCGGGTTCAAACCAGGGCCTCACCCTGAAAACACCCCGGCCGGCCGCTTCGAGTGAATTTCGCAATGCTTCACCGCTGGTAAATACAGGATCAACCGGTCGCTGGCCATCAACGATCAGGTCGATCAGCGGAAGAAATACCTCTTTATGCCGGTTCAGTACGGGCCAGTCAACGAAGTAGAATCTCTTATAGGCAGGTTTGGGGTCGATTGCTTTTGAGGCACCCAGGTTGGAGATGCTTCCGGCTCTTGATCTGAACTGAAGTTCATTTTTCGGAAGATCAACATACACCCGGTATCCTGCAGGGCGGAAGAGAAAAGCACCCATACCGCAGATCAGGGTCATACCCCTTTCAGGATGAGTCGTACCAGAATCCCCCGGGAAATCAAACCACTCTTTAAGCTCAAGGTCTGATCTGTAGCCAAAAATGGGATCGTCACCCCCGATGAAAGGTTCAACCATCCGGTTTATCTGCTCCTCGGGCTTGAAATGATCTGAGGTGAGAATCCAGCTTACCTCAAGTCCGAGTTTGTGAAACTCGTGCGAAAGCCCTGTGCGAAACTCATCCCAGAGGATCCCGGCAAATCCATCGAGGAGGACAAGCCTGTGTTGTGCCAGATCCTTTGCCAGATCGGCATATCCGGCAGCCATGACTCCTCCGGTGAGGGGAAGTACGGGGTAGATATCATACCCATCAGGAGCGGGCTCCTCCTTATAGAGGGGAAGCAGGAACTGGGAGCTCCTGCGCAACGGATCAGCCATGGGGGTCATCTAGGCCGCCTTGCGGGCGTAAAGTCCTGCGAACAGAATGTATACCATGCAGCCTATCAGCACAAATACCGAGGCCGACCCTCCGAAACTCTGACTCACCAGTCCCATCAAAGGAGGGATAATGGCTCCGCCTGAGACCGCCATGATCATAAAACCGGAGATTTCATTCACCCTCTCGGGCATCTTATTGACCGTGATTGAAAAGATGAGGGGGAAGAGGTTTCCGGCTCCGAGTCCTGCAATGAAAATGAAGATTTTACCGGCCAGCGGAGTCGGGGCCAGCACCATCCCCACCATACTAACGATGGCCAGCAGGGTGGTGAGGATCAGGAAGGGTTTTGGCTTGAAGAAGTTGAGCAGCACCGCTCCCATGAAGCGGCTGATCATTAGGGCCGCAAAATAGATGCTGATGCCACGCGAGGCCTCCTCAAGGCTTACATCAAAA
>CAYGOU010000280.1:0-1749 GCA_964351455.1 uncultured Porphyromonadaceae bacterium | reverse complement strand
TTGGAGTTCATTCCCACATCAGCGCCCACAACAAGAAAAATTCCGAGTACCATTAACAGCACAAGGGGATTTCCCAGAAGCCTGAAACAGGAGCTGAAGGTGGCCGGTTTTTTATCGGGCTTCGACTCCTGAATCGGAGTCATATAGAGCCAGAAAACCGACAGGCATGAGGTGACGGCATAGACGGCGAAGACCAGTTTCCAGTCGCCAAAGTTGGTGGCCATGAAGGTGGCAATGATCGGTCCGAGCAGCGAAATGATTGCCTTGATGAACTGCGAGAGGCTCATGAAACTCGAAAACTTCTCGGTGGGGGTTACATCGTGCAGGAGGGGATTGGCAGACACCTGAACGATGGTGTTTCCGATTCCCAGCAGGACGAAGGCAACAAGCATCAGCGGAAAGGTATAGAGTGCTTCAGAAAAATAGCTGATCATCGGGACGGCCATTCCCAGACCTGTAATCATCATTCCGATGTTCAGGATTCGTTTTTTCCCGTATTTGTCAAGCAGGATCCCGGTGGGCACCGAAAGCAGAAAGAACCATACAAAGGCCATGGTTGGGATGAGTTGTGCAAGCGTATCACTCAGGCCAAAGTCTTTTTGTGCATATCCGGCTGATACACCGACGATATCCACGAATCCCATCACGATGAACGACATGAACACCGGAAGAATCAGCGACATTTTCACTTTTGGGGCTGCCATATTCAGTTTGTTAACGGGTTAATTCATTTTTTCAATCATCGGTTCAATCCTGGTCCAGTAGCTTTCATCCAGCAGCCGTCCGCTTCCGATGATGGCTGCATCTTCTTTAAGTTCAGACCAGGCGATGCTGGTTTTGCATCCAAGTGAGGCCATCACCTTTTCAAAAGCAGGCATGAAGAGGTCGGCGGCACCGGCCATATTTCCTCCTATGACCAGAACTTCAGCGTTGAATTTCATTAGCCAGGGACCTAAAAAGAGTCCCAGGTTATCACCAAACTCAGCGAAAATGGCGGCTGCCTCCGGATTCTTGCGGGCCGCATCAGCGATTTCCCTGACCCCGGGCAGGGTTTCTCCGGTCAGTGCGGCGTGCTGCTTTACATACCAGCGGGTTGAAAAATAGTCATCGGCGATGCCATCCTTGAAAGGCAGGTGCCATACACATCCCATGGGAGCCACATCCTCACGCTCAACCACCGGCAAACCCCGGTCGATAAATGCAGATCCAAACCCTGTTCCCAGGGTGATGGCCACCGACCGGCTGCTGCCGGATGAAACCCCCACCCAGTCTTCGCCAACTGCAAAGGCGGTGGCATCGTTGACGTACCTGAAGGCCACCTTGCCTGAGAGCTTCAGTATCCTGCGGATTCCATCCGAAACGTTGACGCCGTAAAGTCCCAGGTACTTCTCAACCCTTTCAAACAGGGCGATGCCTTTGACATAGTCGAACGGACCGGGCATGGCAAATCCCACACCGGCCAGGTCGCCACGCTCGATGCCCAGAATCGATTCTTCAATCGCTTCGGCCCAGATGGCGAGAATCTGCTCTGATGAAGCGGTATTGTCAACCTTAAGGGTGACGCGCGACTCAGGAAGGATCATGTGATGTTCAAGATCTATCAATGCGGTGCTGATGTGGCTTCCGCCAATGTCGGAGCCCACGGCATACTTATTCTCCATAAACTGACCGGATTTTTTGTAATAGGAACAAAAATAACGATTCAGGCTGATATCTTTATCTGACATTATCAAACCAAACCATATTGCT
>CAYGOU010000279.1:0-3978 GCA_964351455.1 uncultured Porphyromonadaceae bacterium | reverse complement strand
TGCCCTATTTCTGCTGCCCCGGTATCACCGTATTCGAATAGAGCTTGTGCTCAAGCTTAAATTTGATCTCTGAGAAAGCCTTGATGGTCTCTTCGACATCTTCAATGGTATGGGTGGCGGTGGGGATCAGCCTCAGCATGATCACATCCTTGGGCACAACCGGGTAAACCACGATCGAACAGAAGATTCCGTAGTTCTCCCTCAGGTCGAACACCATGTTGGCCGCTTCGATCGGGGCACCGGTTAAAAAGACCGGGGTGACCGGTGATTCGGTGTCGCCAATGTTGAATCCCTTGGCTTTCAGTCCGCTCTGAAGTGCTTGAACAATCTCCCAGAGACGGTCTTTAAGCTCAGGACGTGTTTTAAGCAGTTCCAGACGCTTCATTGCACCGATTACGATGGGCATAGGAAGCGATTTGGCAAAGATCTGCGACCTCATGTTGTACATCAGGTAGGTAATGATTTTCTGGGGTCCTGAGACGAAACCTCCGATAAGCGCCATGGATTTCGCAAAGGTTCCGAAATAAAGGTCCACCTCGTCCTGAACACCGAGAAATTCGTCGGTGCCGGCGCCGGTGGCTCCCATGGTTCCGAAGCCGTGCGCATCGTCGAGCAGCAGCCTGAAAGGATATTTCTTCTTAAGGGCCACAATCTCACGCAGTTTACCGAGGTCGCCCGACATCCCGAAAACTCCTTCGGTGATCACCAAAACCCCGCCGCCTGTTGTTTTTGTCAGGTTGTGGGCCCTGGAGAGTTGCTTTTCAAAGTTTTCAATGTTGTTGTGGGGGAACACAAAGCGCTTGCCCATGTGCAGTCTGACTCCGTCAAGAATGCAGGCATGGGCCTCAGAATCGTACACGATCACGTCGTGCCGGTCAACCAGCGCATCGATGATCGAAACCATCCCCATGTACCCGTAATTGAGGAGATAGGCAGCCTCTTTGCCTGAGAAATCGGCCAGCTGACGCTCAATCTCTTCATGCATACTGGTCTGTCCCGACATGGCCCTGGCACCCATGGGATATCCAAGTCCCCAATCCTTTGATGCCTTGGCATCCGCCTCCCTGACTTCAGGATGGTTTGCCAGTCCAAGGTAATTGTTCAGACTCCAGGTTAACACCTCCTTGCCACGGAACATCATCCTGGGATGAATCTCTCCTTCCAGCTTCGGAAACGCAAAATATCCATGGGCCTCTTTGGCATACTGTCCGAGCGGACCCATATTGCGGTTGAATTTCTCGAAAACGTCCACTTTTACTATGTTTTTTGTTAAATATTGGGTGCTAAGTTACTATTTTTCACTACCCGTTCGTTCTCTTGTTATCATTCAAATTATTGTATCTTTGCGCCATGTTTGGAAAAACCCGTAAAACCGTCCTTACCCTTCTTTTTCTGACGTTTCTGTTTTCCGGATGTTCAGACTATCAGAAATTACTCAAGAGCAGCGATTACGATCTGCTCTATGAAAAGGCCATGGAGTATTACCAAAAAGAGGAGTACACCCGTGCTGCCTCCCTGTTTGAGAATCTGGTAGCCATGTCGAGAGGCACCGACCGTGCCGAGGAGGTGATCTACCACTATGCCTATTGCTACTATCATCAGGCCGATTACCTCATGGCTGAGTACTATTTCAATAATTACATCAGCGCTTTTCCGAATTCCTCAAGAACTGAGGAGTGCGCTTTTATGGTGGCCTATTGTCATTACAAACAGTCGCCAAAGCCGAGCCTCGATCAAGCCAGTACCTATAAGGCCATCAACGAATTGCAACTTTTTATGAACCGCTATCCGACCAGTACCCGGGTTGCAGAATGCAACCTCCTGGTGGACGAACTGCGGGATAAACTTGTTCAGAAGTCTTACGACGGAGCCAGACTCTATTTCTCGCTGAAGGATTATCAGGCTTCCATAACCGCTCTGAACAACAGCCTTAAGGAATTTCCCGAAACCCGCTACCGTGAGGAGATCCTTTTCCTGGTGCTGAAATCATCCTATGAACTTGCGCGCAATTCTGTTTTTAGCAAGGTCAGGGAGCGGTACGAGGCCACCATTGAGGCCTATCAGGTTCTGCTGGATCAATACCCCCAAACGAAACATTTAAGGGAAGCTGAGCGTATACAAGCAGCCTCAAGGAAGGCCATCAATTTGTAGATAATTAATCGTTGATCAGATATGGATTATAAGAAAACCAATGCAGCCTTGACCACTGTGACCCGCGACCTGGTAGATATGGATCGCGAGACCAATAACATATACATGACGGTTGCCGTAATCTCCAAGAGGGCCAATCAGATAGGTGTGGAGATAAAGCAGGAACTCAATTCAAAGCTGGAGGAGTTTGCCTCCTTTTCAGATAATCTCGAAGAGGTATTTGAAAACCGCGAACAGATCGAGATATCCCGGTTCTATGAGCGGCTGCCAAAACCAACCCTGATCGCAACGCAGGAGTTTATCGAAGGTAGGGTTTACTACCGGGTTCCTGACCCAATCACCCGCGAAGAATAATACCGGTTCCCTTATGCTTAAGGGGAAGAAAATCATACTGGGCATCACAGGCAGCATTGCCGCCTACAAGGCTGCCCATCTTACCCGTTTGCTCCGCAAGGAGGGGGTTGAGGTGAAGATCATCATGACCCCTTACGGAAAGGAATTTATCACGCCGGTTACCCTCGCCACCCTGTCGCAAAATACGGTTCTCAGCGATTTCTTCAGGCACGACGACGGATCCTGGAACTCACATGTCGATCTGGGGATCTGGGCCGACCTGATGCTGATAGCCCCGGCAACCGCCAACACCATTGCCAAGATGGCGCACGGTATTGCGGATAACCTTTTGTTGACCACTTACCTTTCAGCCCGCTGTCCTGTTGCAGTGGCTCCGGCCATGGATCTCGACATGTTCGGTCACCCGTCAACCGTGAGAAACCTTGAGATGCTGCGGGAGTGCGGAAACTTCATCATAGAACCTGCCGTAGGCGAACTGGCATCAGGCCTCGAAGGAAAAGGAAGGATGGAGGAGCCTGAGAAAATTCTTGCCTGGATTGACGGCTTCTTTAAAAAAAAAGTCCGATTCAAAGGTAAAAGGGTATTAATCACCGCCGGCCCGACCTACGAACGGATTGATCCTGTGAGGTTTATTGGAAATTTCTCTTCCGGAAAAATGGGCTATGCCCTGGCCTCAGCCTTTGCCGCTGAGGGGGCACTGGTTACCCTGATTTCGGGACCTGTGTCAAACCTCTCCCCTGATCCCGGGGTAGAACTGGTCAGGGTTGAATCTGCAAACGAAATGCTTGGGGCGTGCAAGCTCCATTATCCAGCCTGTGACATTGCCGTTTTCAATGCGGCGGTATCGGATTACCGGCCTTCAGATCCTGCAAATAGCAAGATCAAGCGGGGAGTGGGGGCGATTGAACTCAGACTTACCCCCAATCCTGATATTGCCATGGAGATGGCACTACTTAAATCCCCCGGTAAACTCAACATTGGATTTGCACTTGAAACCGAAGAGGGGATTATGGAAGCGATTCAGAAAATGGAGCGTAAGAACTTTGATATGATCGTTCTGAACAGCCTTATGGATCCGGGCGCAGGATTCGGAGTCGACACCAATCGGGTGACCCTCATCGGCAAGGGCAATAAACTCACGAAAATTGAGTTAAAATCCAAGAAGGAGGTGGCCGAGGATATTGTTGCAGCTGTTGCCGATTTGCTTGCCACTACCTAGTTTTACCTAAATTGCATTCATGATGGCTCAATTTCGCATACCGGTGATTCTTTTGCGTACCCTAAGCGTGCTGTTTTTATCAGTTTATTCGTCCACTTTCATGGTTTTATCCTCCCAGGAGCTCAATTGCCGGGTGAGTGTAACTTCACAGCAGGTTCAGGGATCGAACCGCGAAGTTTATGACAACATGCAGAAGGCCATATTTGAATTTATGAACAACCGGGTCTGGACCGACCATGTTTACAAGGAGGAGG
>CAYGOU010000278.1:0-3995 GCA_964351455.1 uncultured Porphyromonadaceae bacterium | reverse complement strand
GAGGTGAGTGAGGCACTCAGGGAGGTGGTTGACCAGGAGATTGAGGAGCTGACGCGGGTTGAGATTCGTCGCGACTCGATAGAACGCTCTGCCAGAAGGGTTGGCATGATCTATATGACCGAGAGTGGGTCGGCCCTGAATGAAACCGGAGACGGACTCCGCCTCAGCGAGCCTGCCGACACCATTGACACCCTGAGGGTGATCACGATGGATATAACCCACCGGGAGGGGGATTTTGACCGGATCCTGAGCAGGGTGGTAAGCACCCTGATTGCCTCCCGTCCCGATATCCAGCAAATCTCAACGGCCTACGGCGACCTCCTGCTTTCACGGGGAATCGATATTCCGTTTGAGCTTGCCTTTTCGGTGGATTCAGTGGTGGTGGAATCGACTCTTGAAGAACCTAAGCCGGTTTCAGAGGCCCTGGTCTTTCAAAGAATTCCCGGTCGCGCCGGCTTTGGCGAACACATCCTGGCCTGGTTTCCCTCAAAGGGCCATTTCGTGCTCCGGGGCATGTGGTTGACCATCCTGGCATCCTTTCTGCTGGTCTGCCTGGTGGCCGGAAGCTTCGCCCTGATGCTTGGCACCATATTCAGGCAAAAGAAACTCTCCGATATCAAGAACGATTTCATCAACAATATGACCCACGAACTCAAGACTCCGATTGCGACCGTGTCGGCAGCCATGGAGGCACTGGTCAACTTCAACGCCATGACTGATCCCCAGCGGGGATTCAAATACATCGACCTGTCGCGCAAGGAGATGGTGAGGCTCGCAGGCATGGTTGAGAATGTCTTGACCATCAGCACCCTCGAGAAACAGACCCCGGAGCTTGAAAGAGAAGAGTTCGATCTTGCTGCCCTCATATCCGAGACGGCGCAAAAATTTACCATCAAGGACCCGGTTCGCATCCGGATAATGCTCGAAAAGGAGGATCCGGTGATGTTAACCGCTGATAAACTCCACATACAGAATGTGATCAGCAATCTGATTGACAACGCAATCAAGTATTGCCGTGAGAATCCTGAAATCAGGATCAGCTGCACCAGGCAGGGGGGGTATGTGGTGTTGCGCGTCAGCGATAATGGGATCGGGATTTCAAAAGAGCAGCAAAAGCATATATTTGATAAGTTTTACCGGGTTCCGACCGGTGACCTCCATGCGGTGAAAGGATTCGGACTGGGCCTCAGTTATGTGAAGCAGATTGTTGAGGCCCACGGAGGATCCATCGGTGTGAGGAGCCAGCTCGGAAGCGGGTCTGAATTTACCGTTGCAATACCTGAATCGAAATGACACAGAAAATCAAGGTGCTGTTTGTCGAGGATGAACAGTCGCTCGGACTCATTGTCAAGGAGAGCCTTGAGGTCCGGGGCTTCGATGTAAAATACTGCCAGGACGGGAAAGCAGGATTGGCGGCTTTCGAGACTTTCAAACCTGACATCTGCGTTTTCGACATCATGATGCCGGTCAAGGATGGATATGCGCTGGCACAGGAGGTGCGCAGAATTGACACACAGACCCCCATCATCTTTCTCACTGCCCGTTCACAGACCCCGGATGTGGTGAAGGGATTTGAGGTGGGCGGAAACGATTACATCAAGAAACCCTTCAGCATGGAGGAGCTGATTGTGCGAATTCATGCGAGGCTCTCAACCGCAGGCGATAATCAGCCCCAGGAGGATAAGACCACCCTCTTTCACATCGGGAAATACCTCTTCGATGCGAAAAAACAGACCCTCGAGCTGCCTCATAAGATGAGCAAGCTTACCCACCGCGAGGCGGAGGTGCTGAGACTGCTGTGCATCAACAAGAACCGGGTGCTTGAACGCAGTTACGTGCTCAAGAAGGTGTGGGGCGACGACAACTTCTTCAATGCCAGGAGTATGGATGTCTTTATTACCAAGTTGCGCAAGCACCTTCAGGAGGATCCCAACGTTGAGATCATCAATGTGAGGGGGATAGGGTATAAGATGGTTTATTAGTTTCTGGTTGCTGGTTGCTGGTTGCTGGTTGCTGGTTTAAGGTTATAAGTATTAAGTATGATCATAGAAGAGCAGGAGCTGAAGAGGTTTATTCTGGTGGGGGACCGGGTGCTGGTGAAGCCGAAGACTCCCGACAACAAGACCAAGGCTGGTCTCTATCTTCCGCCTACCGTGCAGGAGAAGGAGAAGGTGCAGAGCGGATATGTGGTTAAGGTAGGTCCGGGATACCCAATTCCTGCCTTGGCCGATATTGAGGAGTCGTGGAAACCGCGTCAGGATGATGTCAGGTATGTGCCCCTTCAGGCCCGCGAGGGCGATCTGGCCATCTATCTGCAGAACAGCGGATACGAGATCGAATTCAGAAATGAGAAATATGTGATCCTCTCGCATTCATCCATTCTGATGCTCATCAGGGATGAAGGGTTGATGGATTGAATCCGCTTTTAGGCTATTTTAACAATTCCGGGGTCAGCAGGTTTTCTGTTATTGACTACCTTTGGTGCTATAACCAATTGTCATTCAATAATGTCAAATCCCAAATCCACTTTTTTCGTTTTTCTGGTCTGCTTACTTTCACTGAGTTTTAACGCACAGAGTCAGCAACCGCTTCCGCGACCTGATCTCAGCAGACAATCAGAGCTTACCTTTAAAGAGATTCTCGGAACCTTTGACCACTGGGCGTCAGACCCTTTGAATCTTGAACAGTCAGGCTGGAAGGCCTACGCACGGTATCTTGAACACCAGCGTTCAAGAACGGCAGCAGACGGATCGCTCCCTGATCCGGCCATCTTTCTGGATGAAGTTACGAAGATCAGCCGGCAGAAGATGCAGGCAGCGGGCCTCAAAAGCGGCCAGGCCTGGTCGCCTGTTGGTCCTGTTGAACGTCCGCAGAGCATGAGCTCAAACCCCTCCCATGGCATGGGCAGGATCAATTGCATCTCTTTTCATCCCACCGATCCCAACATCTACTGGGTTGGCGTGGCCCAGGGAGGCGTGTGGAAGACCAGCGACGGCGGCCTTTCTTACACCCCGCTGACCGATCATCTTCCCATTCTCCGTGTGAGCGACATTGCCGTGAATCCAGTGGATCCCGATAACATCTACCTTGCCTTGTGCGACTACGCCTACATTGGCGTGGCCCTCGACACCGATGGACGCAAAAGGCACACCCATTACGGACTCGGGGTGTGGAAAACCAACGACGGCGGGATCAACTGGGAACCAACCGGCCTCACATACGAGCAGCCCGAACTGGATGCCACCCTGATCCGCCGTGTGCTGTTCCACCCCAGCCAGCCCGGGAAGATCCTGGCGGCGGGAGTGTCGGGGATTTTCATCAGCGAGGATCACGGTGACACCTGGACCCGCATGCGCGAGGAGGTGATATGGGATATTGAGCAGGATATGAACAACGGGATGGTCATCTATGCAACGACCGGACGGGTCAGAAATGCCGCCAATGCGGTTGAGCAAATGATGAAATCGGTTGATTTCGGCGCTACCTGGACACTTCTCAACACCGGATGGCCCACCGACAACAGCATGGCCCGCACAGAGATTGCCCTCACCAAAGAGGATTCAAATTATGTCTATGTGGTGGCATCCGATCCGGCCGGAGGTTACTATGCCTTCTACCGGTCGACCGATGCAGGCCAAACCTGGACCACCATGCACAGCTGGGCAAACGACCGGCTCAACATCCTGCACCATTACGACGGCAATGGAACAGGCGGACAGGGGTGGTACGACCTTGCCATCATGGTGGATGGACGAAACAAGGAGCGGGTCTTCGTGGGTGGCATCAACATGTGGGCCACTGCCGACGGCGGACGCTCATGGCAGAAGTGCACCCACTGGGTGATGTCGAACGGTTTCACCCTTCACGCCGATCACCACCAGTTTAAATACAATCCGCTGGATGACAAATACTACGCCTGTCACGACGGTGGGGTTGACCGTACCGACCAGATCATTCCCGGAACCGACGCCTCCGGCAAATGGAACACCAAATGG
>CAYGOU010000277.1:0-4000 GCA_964351455.1 uncultured Porphyromonadaceae bacterium | reverse complement strand
CCCCGGCTTGAGAGGCCGGGGCCGGAATGAACCAGAAAGCCCCCGGTTTCGGGGTTGGGGAAGAACTCAGACATCTTGCGGATGTGATTGGATCGCTTGGGTGTCAGATGTACTGTCAGGTAAAGAAAGCATACCTCCGTGTCTTGTGACTGAGTTTTGCTTTATCGGATGGTTAATTATCAGCAGACCAAATCATTGTTTTTTAAGAATGGCTTAACAATCGGCTGGAGTCGATTTCGTAACTTTACCCGAATGGCGCCGATGAACCGAAAGTAATGAAAGACCTCACCCCGGGGAGATTGTCGTTCTTGTTTGCCTTGTTTTTTTCCCTGTTGTTCCTTCTGTTGGCAGGGTTGCTTCACCTTGCCTGGTTTCCCGATTTATGGTGGTTTTACGGGGTCACAGCCCTGGTGCTTTTTGCTACCACCTATTTTGTGATTTTTGGCTTACTTCGCTCCTTTTTCTTTCAGAAGATACGTCCCCTCTACCGGATCATCACAAAAACCAAGGATTCCGATCGGGAGCTGAAACAGGCGCTGAAGAGGGCCAGACCCATAGAATCGGTTTACCAGGAGGTGAATGAGTGGGCGAAGACCAAGACCACCGAAATCGATCATCTCAAAGCCAACGAGCAATTCAGGAAGGAGTTCATTGGCAATGTGAGCCATGAGCTGAAAACCCCGATATTCAACATCCAGGGATATATTCTGACATTGTTGGAGGGAGGTCTCGAGGATCAGCAGATTAACCGGGCCTACCTTGAGCGGGCAGAGAAGAGCATCAACCGGATGATCCAGGTTGTTAAAGATCTGGAGTACATCGCCAGGATTGAATCGGGTGAGCTTGAGCTGGTGCCTGAAAAGTTTGACATGATCAAACTGGTGGATGAGGTTTTTGAGCTTCACGAGATGCGGGCCCGTCAGAAAAAGATCCAGCTGAAACTGGCGCGGAAGCCTGAACGCCCGGTGATGGTCATTGCCGATCGCAAAAGGATCCTGGAGGTGATGGGCAACCTGGTGGTCAATGGCATCGCCTATGGAAATCAGGGTGGTTATGTGAAGGTTGACTTTCTCGACATGGACCGCAACGTGCTGGTCGAGGTTTCAGACAACGGACTGGGGATTGAATATGACGAGCAGGCAAGGATCTTCGAGCGCTTTTACCGGGTCGACAAGAGCCGGTCGCGCGAACAGGGGGGGACAGGCCTCGGACTTGCAATTGTAAAGCATTTTATTGAGGCCCACGGACATGCGATCAACCTTCGTTCAGTTCCGGGCGAAGGCAGCTCCTTTACCTTCACCCTCGATAAGTCTGCACACCCATAAATTGACAAATTAATTAACTGATACACAGATATGGAATTGCCCCGCATTCTTCTTGTCGACGATGAACCCGACATTCTTGAATTTCTCGGGTACAACCTCCGCAGGGAGGGTTTCGAAGTGCAAACGGCCTCGCAGGGTCGCGAGGCGCTGACCCTGGCACGATCATTCAAGCCTCACCTGGTGCTGCTGGATGTGATGATGCCTGAGATGGATGGCATCGAGACCTGCGAAGAGATGCGCAAAATTCCTGAACTGCAGTCGATGGTAATCGCCTTTCTTACGGCCCGGGGGGAGGATTATTCGCAGATTGCAGGATTTGAGGCGGGAGCCGATGATTACATTGCAAAGCCGATCAAGCCCAAGGTGCTGGTGAGCAGGGTCAAGGCGCTGCTGAAGCGCTTTCAGTTTCAGGGCGCTCAGTTGCATGCCGATCAGGTTATTCGTCTGGGCGACCTGCAAATTGACAAGGAGCGCTACCTGGTGATCAAAGGTCAGGATCCGATGGTGCTTCCCAAGAAGGAGTTCGAGCTGCTGAGCCTGCTGGTGAGCCGTCCCGAGAAGGTTTTCACCCGCGAGGAGATCTACCGCTCAATCTGGGGGGATGACATCATCGTGGGTGACCGCACCATCGACGTTCACATCCGCAAATTGCGCGAGAAGATCGGAGAGGATCACATCCGCACCATCAAGGGGGTGGGTTACAAATTCATGGAGTAGGGCGGATCAGAAGAATCGGATCAGCACGAAGGTGACTGCGAAACCCAGAAGGTAACCACCGTAGATATCCAGGGGGCGGTGGGCATTGAGTTTCAGCCGTGCCCAGCCTGCCACTCCCGCCAGTATGAACAGAATGGCCAGGATTGTACTGCCATCCGTCATCCATCTTAAAGAAACCGCCAGCACCATGCCTGCTAGTCCTCCCAGGGCCGCCATGTGATTGCTGACCTTCCATCTGTAGGTCAGCATGGCACAGAAAAGCACCACCAGGGCACTGGCATTGAGAAAGAGCGGTATGATCACCGGCGCATTAACCTTGTGCAGGATGAAGGCCGCCATCATATAAAAAAAAGATCCGATCAGCAGCGGAATGCGCCGTTCTGATGCGATATCAAGGCTATAGCTGCTGATCATGCCCCTTCGCTTCAGCAGGGGCATGGCGGTGAGGGGCACCAGGATGGTGAGGGTGACCACCACCAGGTAAAGGTAACGCTGGGCCCCGGTCGGCATGAGGTAGAGCCAGCTGGCCGTTCTGAACATCAGCAGAATCCCCGCAAGGGGCATCAGGATGGGGTGCAGCAGTATCGACAAAATTCGGGCAGCTGTCATCAAAGCTCCTTTCTGAGGCGGGCCACCGGAATGTTCAGCTGTTCGCGGTATTTGGCAACGGTGCGGCGGGCGATGATGTACCCTTTTTCTTTCAGGATTTCACAAAGCCGGTCGTCGGTAACCGGTTGCCGCTTGTTTTCATTTTCGATGGTTTCCTCAAGGATCTTCTTGATCTCCCGGGTTGAAACCTCTTCTCCCCCCTCGGTCTGGAGTCCCTCTGAGAAGAAGTATTTGAGCGGAAAAATCCCCCAGTTGGTCTGGATGAATTTTGAGTTGGCAACCCTGCTGATGGTTGAAATATCGAGGCTGGTCTTCTCGGATATGTCTTTGAGAATCATGGGCTTCAGGTGCATTTCGTCTCCGGTGATGAAATACTCTTTCTGAAATTCCATGATGGCATGCATGGTGAGGATGAGGGTGTGTTGTCTTTGCCGGATGGCATCCATGAACCATTTTGCCGATTCCATTTTCTGACGAACGAAGGTGGCGGCCTCTTTCTGATTGCGGTTCTGGCTCTTGCGCTGTTCGTTGAATTGCTTGAGCATCGTCGCGTAGGTGCTGTTGATCCGGAGATCCGGGGCATTGCGGGAGTTAAGGCTCAGTTCGGGCAGGCCGTCGACCTCTTCGAGAACGAAATCGGGAATAACCTGGTGGGTCGAACGCATCATCGGGTCGCTGTAACCTCCTCCCGGCTTGGGGTTCAGCTTCAGGATCTCGCCGATGGCGGCCTTCATATCTTTATCGCTGAGATCCATGCGTTGCTGGATCTTTTCATAATGTTTGCGGGTAAATTCATTGAAATATCCCCTGATGACCTCCCGGGCGTCGGCGAGGGATTGATCGGTACGTCCCTCCCGGATGATCCGGTCGATCTGCAGCAGCAGACATTCGCGCAGGTCGCGGGCACCCACGCCGGGCGGGTCAAAATCGTGGATGATCGACAAAATCTCTTCCAGTTCGGTAACGGAGGTCTGAATGTTGAGTGAGAAGGCGAGGTCATCAACGATGTGGATCAGATCACGTCTGAGATAGCCATCATCGTCAATATCCCACAGCCGGTGTTGCTCCAGATATTCCTCAGGCGCGTACTCATCGTCACTAGCCGAAGCGCCCATCTCAATGCGCTTCCAGACCTCAGCCCGGAACTTCTCCTCGCACTCATTACGGTAATAGGTGCAGACATGCGTGAAGCGCGGGCACGTCTCCATGTCCCGCGTCCAGTAGTTCGCCACACCCTTGTCCGGCGAGACTAACTCCGAGCAATTGGTGCCCTTCTGCGGGTCAAAGTACGTCTTTCGGAACACACAGCCGGTGATGGGCAGCATGTGGAGCAACCGGTCAGTGTCCTC
>CAYGOU010000276.1:0-4008 GCA_964351455.1 uncultured Porphyromonadaceae bacterium | reverse complement strand
TCCGGCGGGTGGTTCAACGATGGCTTTGGGATCAATGGTGGCGATGGAGCCCACTTCAGGAGGGGCCATATACTTGTCGGTATGTTTCCAGTTTGAATGGATGAGCTCCACCCTGCGTTGCAGGGCGGCACGCATCTCATCGGGAAGGTTGGCCTGAACGATGGCCGGCTGGTCGACAAAGCGGTACCAGTAATAGGTCACCGTTGAGCCATCGCCCAGGTCGGCCTTGAAGGGTCCGGCTGCGGGACCGGGACTTTCCCACGGTCCATCCGGATCCTGCCAGTGGCAATCGGCCTCCATGGGAGTCAGGTAGGGGATTTCAGGTCGCGGAGAGAATGGGACCTTAGCGGGAAGCAGATTGGTAGCGGCCGGAACGGCGCTTTCATCCAGAGGATGCCACCTTTGGTCGGATTCAAGCTTAAAATATTCAGGCAAAATGAAGTTGCCGTTTTTCTGAAAGACCGTTTTCAGGTCAAATTCAACCCCCATCGTGTGGGCATTGAGCTGAACATTATCGATGTAATCCAGATCGATGGAATACTTCAATCCGGCACCGGAAATTTCGGCGGCCATTGAACCTCCGTTGTTGATGAATGAGACCGCATAGGCTCCGGACTGCATGGCCCCGGGCGGTACGGCCTCGTCGCCCTGAAACCACGATTCAACCGCATTCCAGAGTGCATTCTGATCGTAAACAGAGATACCTGTCAGGATCAAGGCATTGTTTTCATGACTGACAGGGAATTGCAGTCGTTCGATTTTGGCATAGGGAGTTCCGTTGCCATCCTGTGAAATCAGTGCAGGCGAATGGGCATGCTCTATGCCAAAACCTACGTTGGGATCTGAAGGCCTGCTGTCGAAAAACAGACCCTCCAGCGAAGGATTGGTCAGGACGGGTTCGGTCCAGAAGGTTGGTAAAAAGAAGGTAGCGGGACCTTTGAAGTTGGTGGCATTGAGAAACAGGGTCCAGCATTGATTTCCCGTCCGGATGTTTTTTCCGCTGGTCTGCTCCATCGGATCGGTCAGCGGCAGCGGGGCGTAGCCATATCCCAGCATTTCACCATTCAGACCTTGGGCCAGGTTCAGACCATCCGGGGCCCACAGCAATCGGTTCGACAACTGGGCTACACCATATTTCCCGCCTGGCGTACTCCAGTCTCTTTGTCCGTTGGGCAGGTTGTGGCTTTTCCCGGCTCCCGGACCATTGGCCCAGGCATGAAAATTCAGTGAAACGCCGCCCATGATGAATTTTGGGATTTTGGTTCCGAAGCGGGTATCTCCCCACCAGCCCAGTCCCCCTTCTATTGTGGTATAAAACTCCTCAGGTTCTGTGCCGCTTCGTTGCGTGGTGAGCCAGCAACTGCCCAAACCCATCTGAAAAACTCCCGGCCCCGGGTATTTGTTAAAGATCGGCCATGCGGCGCTGTAAAAAGTATATCCTGATCCATACGACATATCGTTCACCCTCTCCGTCGTAATCCAGGTGAATCCCGACCGCTCGGCGCGAATGGCCTGGGCCATGGCGTGGTTGAAGCATGTCAACAAAAGGAGGGTCATCGCACAGGCCAACCAGTTTTCTCTCTTTTTCATTTTACCGGCAAATTCTCAGGATGCCCGGATCAGATCGCGGCACCCCTTATCATTTTTTCTTCGTTTTTTTCAAAGTTTAGCCGAACAAAGCCGCCTCCCATGGAGTCGGCGATTTCAACGGATCCGCCCACCAGGCTTATGATTCTGACCCAGATGGTGACCCCCCTTTCTCTTTTAGCGCTGACCAGAAAGGCCCCCTCGGCTCTGAAGTTGTGAAATTCCACATCGGTCCAGGCATCCGGGAGGGCGGGGAAGATCCTGATTTTGTCGCCCCAGCTTTGTAACAGCATATCCTGAACACAGGTGTTGTAACTCAGGGAGGTTTCGATGCATGGGGTTGAAAGGTAGTAGATGCCGTTCATGCCCAGTTTGTCAAACTCCTGGTCACCATACAGGATGCGGTTCATACGCTCATGCGCCAGGTTGCCCAGGCCCAGTGAGGCGGCTGCAGGCGAAGATTGTGAGGCGGCCATCCGGGGCAAAGCGGTTGGCGGATCAAAGTTCCGCAGCGAGGTCTCGAGCAGCCTCAGGTCGGCATGCGTATCGATGGTCTCAAGATAAAGCGGATAGATCATCAGCAAATGCGACATGTGCTGATGGTCATGAGGTGCCGTTCGATCTTTCCCGAGCCGATATCCTCTTTCATCCACGTGATAATCTGCGAGCTGATTAAGGATGCTCCTCCATTCAGGAATGAGGGGATCATCCATCCTGAGGAGTTCGCAGATGTCAATCAACCTCCTGCATCCCCACCGGATCAGAGCCAGGTCAAAATTGCAGTCGCTGACATTTCCCGTTTCAGGAGAGAAAGTGGGTGGCAGATGGAGCTTTCCATCCTCCCCCGGATAGAGCAAATGCCGGTACAGATTGATGCTCCTGCGCAAAAGCGGAAACAGCGGATCTTTCAGAATCTCCTGATCCATTGTGTAGCGGTAATGCAGCCACACATTGTTCAGGAGCCAGGGCAGGCAGCCCACCATTTCGCGGTACCGTGCGTCGCCATCCCGTTTACCCTTCATGTCAAAAGCGGTGGCCAGCGGCAACAGGGCCGAATCCTCCTGCCATTCAACCGGCACCACATTGTCAATCAAATGCTGTTTATTTCGTTTCAATGCGTTGACCAGTGCTTCACCCAGGTGCAGGCGGTTGGCGGTATACACCGGAAAGTGAGCGGTTTGCGTATTGAAATCATGGGTGCTGTAGGGCCACGGACCTCCTGAATTCCACATCCCGGGCGTGTCAATGTACTGCGCATCGGGACGGGTGCAACAGGCCAGGCGATAAACATTGTTCCAGTAGAACGATTGTCCCGCCGGGTCGGGAAAACTCACATAACTCTCAGGATAATAGTTGCGCCACCACTTTTCATGCGCGTGCCGCCATTTTCTCAGGGATGATTCCACCCACTTCCGCGCATGAGAAATGATGGTAACGGCATCCTGTGTTGAGGTTTTTGCGGGGTAGGTATGCTGAATGGTTACCAGGAGTCTGGCTTCATGGTTCTCCCTTTGCTGCGACCAGGCGGTGGTGTAGTCTCCGCCCGCTTCGAGCTCCTGCAAGGATATGCTGACGTCATCCTGCACGAGCAACACAGGATCCGGATTAAGAATCATCTTGTAGGGAGCATAGGCTTGTCCGTATGCTTCGCTCGCGGCGCTTCCTCCCCGCGATCCTTTTGCCGGGAAGGGGTTCCATTGCCAGTCGGCCGGTTCTTCCTCGCCGGCGCTTTTAATGTTGGTATAGATCACATCATCCAGCCGGTGAACGAAATGATCGATTTCGAGAGAGCCCTTGTCGGTAAAAACCTGACCCACCAGCCGGGCGTTGTAAATGTCCTGCCGCAGATCACAGTGGGTGATAGCCCCTTTTGGTTTCAGGGTAAAATAGCCGATCTGATATCTCGGACGGCTATAGGCGGTCCAGCCATAGGTGTGATCCGCATGATCGTGTACATCCGTTCTGAAAACCTGAAGACGTAAAGTGTTGTTTTCGACCCAGAGCATTGATCCGATCAGTCCATTTCCAAAATGCGGGGCTTCGGTCATGTTGGCCGGCACCTGATTCCACCGGAGATCATGGGATGCTAGCCATTCTGCCCAGTCCACCTCAGTCAAGACCGAACCTTTGGCACGACACGCATTCATCCAAAACGCAGTACCCGGTAGAACCAATGCGCCAAGGGCTGTGCCCCCTGACCACTTGATGAAGGATCTTCTATGAATCGCCCTTTTCATCCCATAAATGTAAAAGAGTTGCCACACAATTTCCGCGTAAGGCTAAAATGTTGTCTGCTAAAAACAACTTGCCTCATGTCTGTTGGTCCTCAGGCAATCGAACCTGAGTCTACAAACTTCTGGTTATATGTGAACGCATATAGAATGAATCAAGATGTTAAATTTATACGATTTAACATATAAT
>CAYGOU010000275.1:0-4034 GCA_964351455.1 uncultured Porphyromonadaceae bacterium | reverse complement strand
CCCTGGCCCCTCCCTCTCCGACCTCCACCGTCATCATCCCACATTCCGTGGAGCCTGGGGAGGAGCCATGTCAAAGCACACCAACATTCCGGTCGACTGGGACGGACCCAGTGGGCGCAACATCCTCTGGAAAACGGAACTCAAAAAACCCGGGTTCAACTCCCCGGTTTGGTGGGGCGACCGGCTATTCATCACAGGGGGGAATGCACAGGGACTTTCAGTGTACTGTTACGACAGGCATACAGGCAAATTGCTTTGGGAGCATCCGGTAACCGGAGTTCCCGGTTCTCCGGCCACCATGCCCAAAACCACCGATGATACTGGTCTTGCGGCCCCAACCGTCTGTACCGACGGCACACATGTTTGTGCCATCTTTGCCACCGGCGACCTGGTCGGCCTTGATATGGATGGCAACAGGCTGTGGGCCCGGAACCTGGGGGTACCCGACAACCATTACGGACACTCAAGCTCGTTGGTTTCATGGCAGGAGAAGCTGATCGTACTGTTCGACACCAACCGCAGCGGACGGCTACTCGCCATCAACATCAGCACAGGTGAAACCATTTATGACATACCCAGAAAATCAAAGATTTCATGGACCACCCCAATCCTGGTACAGGTAAACGGCTCTATGCAGATCGTCACCTCCACCGCCCCGACGGTGGCCGGACATGACTTCGAAACAGGCAGGGAGCTCTGGTCGGTCGATTGCATGATGGGTGAGGTAGGGCCATCCCCGGTAGCCGGTGACGGACTCGTTTTTGCCGCCAATGAATATGCCACCATGGTGGCCATCAACCCCATAGGTCCCACTGTTGTTTGGGAGGATAATGAATTGCTCCCCGAAGTGTCGAGCCTGGCCCATTTGAACGGCTTGCTCTATATCGCCACCAGCTATGGGATCTTCGCCTGTTACGATGCCAAAACCGGTGAAAAGCTGTGGGAAGATGACACAAGGCAACCCTTTTACGGATCACCGATGGTGGCCGAGGACAAAATTTACATCATAGATATGAAGGGGGTGATGCACATATACAAAGCCGGACGGGAAATGGTGAAGGCCGGAACACCGGCCCTGGGTGAAAGCTCTGTCGTAACTCCCGCATTTGCACCCGGAAGGATCTACCTGAAAGGTAACAAGTATCTTTATGCGATTGGAGAAAAGTGAGGGGTGAATGAAGATTGACTTTGCTGAAATTGATCGAATTCTGGAGCAAACCGGAAGGGTGAGGGAGGCAGCCATTCCCATTCTGCAGGGAATTCAGGCCCGCTATAATTACCTCCCCGAAGAGGCGCTTCAGTATGTTTGCCGGAACACCGAAATCACCAGCCAGCAGCTGATCGGCGTGGCAACCTTCTATTCGCAGTTCCGCATGGAACCGGTGGGCGAACACATGGTGAGGGTTTGCGTTGGTACAGCCTGCCATGTCAAGGGCGCCGAACTGGTGTACGATGCCTTCCGCCGTGTATTGAAGCTTGACGACAAAAAACATACCGACCAGAGCGGCACCTATACCCTCGAGCGGGTGAGCTGCCTGGGCTGCTGCACCCTCGCTCCGGTGGTGCAGATCGATTCGGTCACCTACGGCCATGTCGCCCCCAATCAGGCCTCAAAGCTCCTCGACGATTTTTCTCGAAACAAGACAAGACGAAAAGGAGAACAGGTCAATGTTATCGATGGAACCGAGATAAAGGGTGAAATCAGAATAGGACTGGGATCCTGCTGTCAGGCTTCTGGCAGCGAAGACATCCGCAGGGAGGTCGAACGGGTGGTCAACCGCAACCAGTTGCAGGTTAAACTGAAGCAGGTTGGTTGCGTGGGCATGTGCCACCAGGTACCCCTCGTTGAGATTGTGCCTCTGGTGGGCGAACCGGTGCTCTATTCAAAGGTTGAACCCGCCAGCGTGCGAAGCATTGTTGAAGCCCATTTCTCGCCCCCCACCAGGATCAGGCGATGGTCGAAAAAACTGCTCGACCTGCTCGAACAGGTGCAGGATGACCGCGACTGGAGCGGCATCGAACGCTATTCACTGAACATCCGGGAGAAGCATGTTTCAGCCTTTCTGGGTCGTCAGGTGCCGGTGGCTACCGAAAACAGGGGAGAGATTGCTCCCCTGGATATAACTGAATACGAGGGCTTCAGTGGGTTTCAGGGGTTGCGCAATGCCCTTGCGATGAAACCCGAAGAGGTGGTAGAGTCGGTCGGTGCATCGGGATTAAGGGGCAGAGGGGGTGCCGGCTTTCCCTCGGTAACAAAATGGAAGCTTACCGCACAGCAGACCAGCTTTCCGAAGTACGTCATTTGCAACGGCGATGAGGGTGACCCGGGAGCCTTCATGGACCGCATGCTGCTTGAATCCTATCCATACCGGGTGATTGAAGGGATGTTGATCGCCGGCTATGCCACCGGTGCTGAACTGGGCATTTTTTACATCCGGGCAGAATATCCCCTCGCCGTCAACCGCATCCGCGAAGCGATCCGTATCTGCCGTGAGAGGGGTTATATCGGGACCAACATCCTGGATTCTGGTTTTACCTTTGATGTGAGGCTCTTCGAAGGGGCAGGGGCCTTTGTCTGCGGAGAGGAGACCGCCCTCATCGCCTCGATCGAAGGGCGACGCGGATTTCCCCGCCTGCGCCCGCCATTTCCTGCTGTATCCGGACTCCACAACTCGCCCACGCTGGTCAACAACGCCGAGACCCTGTCGATGGTGCCCTATATCCTGAGGATGGGTCCTGAAAGCTTCAGTACCATCGGAGTGGGCAAGTCCAGGGGCACCAAGGTTTTTGCCCTGGCCGGCAAAGTGGCCCGCGGAGGTTTGATAGAGGTACCCATGGGAATTACCATCAATGAGGTGGTGCATGAGATCGGCGGAGGAATTGCCAATGGAAGAACCTTCAAGGCCGTGCAGGTTGGAGGACCCTCCGGAGGATGCATCCCCGCAGCACTGGGCCACACTCCCATCGACTTCGAATCGCTCAATGAGGTGGGGGCCATGATGGGGTCGGGCGGATTGGTGGTGCTTGACGATACCGACTGCATGGTCGATATGGCACGCTACTTTCTCTCTTTCACCCAGCATGAATCCTGTGGCAAATGCACCTTCTGCAGAATAGGCACCAAACGGATGCTCGAAATCCTGAACCGGCTCTGCTCCGGAAAAGCCCGTGAAAATGACCTTGAAGAGCTCGAAAAACTGGCAGGATGGACCCAGAAGGGCAGTCTGTGCGGACTGGGCAAGACCGCTCCAAATCCTGTGCTCTCAACCCTGCAGTATTTCAGGGATGAGTATGAGGCACACCTGAACGGCATCTGTCCCACCGGCAAATGCCAGGAGCTGATCCGGTATCAGGTTACCGATGACTGCATCGGTTGTACCCTGTGCGCCCAGAAGTGTCCCGCCGATGCCATTCCTTTTACCCCCCACCAGATCCATGTCATCGACACCACACTTTGCATCAAGTGCGATACCTGCAGAATCATCTGTCCCGAAAATTCCATCATCCGCAAATCCCCGGCTCATGATCAGGGTTAAGGTTGACCATCAGTTCGTTGAGGTGGAGCCCGGAACCACCCTGCTCGAGGCCGCACGTATAGCGGGCGTTGAGGTGCCGGCCATGTGCTATGCAGAGGGACTCGACCATTTCACCTCATGCATGGTCTGCCTGGTCAGGGATGCCGGCACCGGAAAGCTGATCCCGTCGTGCACCGCCACAGCCACCGATGGCGCCCAAATCATAACCCGGGATGACGAGATTGTGGAGGCCCGCAAAACAGCCCTTGAATTGCTGTTGAGCGACCACGTCGGAGATTGCGAGGCCCCCTGCCAGATCTCCTGTCCCGCTCACATGGACATCCCAACCATGAACCGCCTGCTCGCAGTGGGTAAATTTGATGAGGCCCTGAGGGTGGTGATGAACGACATCGCCCTCCCGGCCGTGCTGGGATACATCTGCCCTGCACCCTGTGAAGGCGCCTGCCGCCGCAAACCAATTGATGGAGCCGTAAGTATCTGTATGTTAAAGAGGTACTC
>CAYGOU010000274.1:0-4055 GCA_964351455.1 uncultured Porphyromonadaceae bacterium | reverse complement strand
AAGGAGACAATTACATCACCTACGATGCGCCGCTGGCCATGTACTTTTACGGATCCCCTTACAGCGATCCGGCTGATCCGCTGATTGCGGCCACCTATGCGATGCTGGCAGGAGAGTCGCTTGGGCTTGGGAGCTGCATGCTGGGGGGCATTCATCCCTTCATCCAGAATGGAGCCAAAGCGCGCAGGTTAAGAGAGAAGTACAACATCCGGCACAAGAGCAAAGAGGGCCTGATGGTCATCTTCGGGCATCCCGCCGTGAAATACTCCAAAGGAATCAACCGAACCTTCGCATCCATCGACACCCTTAACTGATTAAAAAAATGAAAACCCAACCCTGGTATGTCAGTCTCTTCACCAATTACGGAAAAACCTATGATTCAGAAAGTTTCACGCATGGCACCCTTGGTGAGTGCGACTTTCTCGAGGCTGAACTGAACCATGACCGCACGCTGCACATCCTCGATGTGGGTTGCGGCACCGGCAGGCACGCGATCGAACTCACCCGCAGGGGCTACAAGGTTACCGGTATTGACCTCTCTGAGTCTCAGCTGGCCCGTGCCCGCGAAAAGGCGGCCTCTTTGAAACTGCAAATCGATTTCAGGTGTCACGATGCCCGTAATCTGCCCTTTGAAAAGGAATTTGACGTAGCCATCATGCTATGTGAGGGGGGATTTCCGTTGATGGAGACGGACGAGATGAACTACGAGATTCTCAGGAATGTGAGCAGGTCGTTAAAGGATTCATGCAAGTTGATTTTCACTACCCTGAACGGACTATTCCCGCTCTATCACTCCGTTGAGAAGTTCATGGAGATCAATGCGGTGGGCGATAATGCCACCTACCACAGCAACAGCTTCGACCTGATGACCTTCAGGGATCACAACATCACCGAATTCACCGACGACGACGGCAACAAGCAGGCCCTTGACTGCAACGAACGCTATTATGTTCCGAGCGAGATCACCTGGCTGCTGAAATCGCTGGGCTTCACGAAAATTGAAATCTTTGGTGCCCGGATCGGGGCCTATTCAAGGGAGGACAAACTCACCACCGAGGATTTTGAGATGCTGGTGGTGGCGGGGAGGGGGTGAGGACTGGTTGCTGGTTGCTGGTTACTGGTTGCTGGTTGCTGGTTGCAGGTTGCAGGTTGCAGGTTGCAATGTTTGCGGAATGACTATGAGAACGCCGATTGCTCTGATTCTGGTTATGCTGGTTGCCTCGTGTTCTCCTGAACCCGGGGTTCCTGAGGATGATATCCTCTATCATGACTTGGTTCCCGATGTTGAAATGCAGACGGTTCGTTTTTACACGCTTCAGGATCGGAGTGTTTGCAGAACCTTGGTGCCTACGCCGGCTGACACCGCCGTTTCTTACGATCTGGACCTAAACGGAGACGGGGTGAATGACTTCAGGATCACAGCGGGTCACAGCAAATATACTCAGGGGTATTGCGGACATTGCGATCGGTTTACCTATAACATTTCGATATCGGGACTTTCAGACCAGGATTCGATCGCCAATTCACCGGATAACTATTGGACATCAAGGCTTTTCAGTGAAAGCGACACGATAGGTGCCGGCAACACCTGGCTCGCCCGAACCGAAATCCTGCTGCTGGAGGGTTGTGCGCTCCCCTTTCAGGCCGATTTTACGGCGGGATACCTGGGTGTAAAAATCAGGGACGGATATGGGTATATCCGGATTGAAAAGATTGAAAACAACGGAATCCGGATCCTCGAACAGGCATTCAACCGCACACCGGGCGGTCAGGTTGTTTGTGGAAAAAATTAACGGGTAATGGATTTTATGCTAATATTGGCGACTTAAAGTCTGGTCCCAAAATCAAAGCATTCATTCGGTATGTCCCCAAGCCACCACATAGGTTTTGACAACGAGAAATATCTCAGCGAGCAGACCACCGCCATCCTCGAGCGGGTGAGCCGGTTCAACGATAAGCTATACCTGGAGTTTGGAGGCAAGATTCTTTACGATTACCACGCCACCAGGGTGCTGCCGGGTTTCGATCCCAACGTGAAGATGAGGCTGTTGCAGCTGCTGCGCGACAAGATCGACATCATCCTCTGCATTCATGCCGGAGATATTGAGCGCAAGAAGGTGAGGGCAGACTTCGGAATATCCTATGATGCCGATGCGCTGAAGACGATCGATGATTTCAGGGAATGGGGACTCGAGATCACCGCGGTGGTGATCACCCGGTATCAGAATCAGGCTCCGGCCAGGGCATTCAAGAACAAGCTCGAAAATGGCGGGATCAAGGTGTACCTCCACTACCCCATACAGGGTTACCCCTCCGACATCGACCTGATTGTCAGCGATGCCGGTTACGGAGCCAACCCATACATCGAAACCAACAAACCCATCGTCATAGTTACCGGTCCCGGTCCGGGCAGTGGCAAGCTGGCCACCTGCCTCTGCAACCTTTACCATGATTACAAAAGGGGAGTCAAGGCCGGCTATGCCAAATTTGAAACCTTTCCGATCTGGGATCTGCCGGTCGACCACAAGGTCAACATCGCCTACGAGGCCGCCACGGTGGATCTCGACGACCGGGTGTTGCTCGACGATTGTCACTGGAACGCCTATCACGTCAAGGCGGTCAATTACAACCGGGATATCGAAGCTTTTCATTTGTTGAAGCGCATCATAGAAAAAATCACCGGAGGCGAATCGATGTACCAGTCGCCTACCGATATGGGAGTGAACCGCGCCAGACTGGGCATTGTGGATGACGAGATCATCAGCGAAGCCTCGCACCAGGAGATCATCCGCCGTTACTTCAGGTGTGCCGTTGAGCATGCGGCAGGATTTGCCGATGCTGAGACCCTTGAGCGGGCGAGAGTCGTCATGAAGAAAGCCGGTGCCCGAACAGAAGACCGGCGGGTGGTGGTGCCGGCCCGTCATGCGGCGATCGAAGCTGAAAAGACCGGCAAGGGCAATGAAGGGATTTACTGCGGTGCCTCCATCGAATTGCACAACGGAACCATCATTACCGGGAAAAACTCACCGCTGATGCATGCATCCTCGAGTCTGATCATGAATGCCACCAAGCATCTGGCAGGACTCCCCGATACAATGTACCTGCTGCCCCAGAGCCTGATCGATTCGATCACCCACCTGAAAAAGGATATTCTTGAGGGCAGGATGGTGAGCCTTGATCTTGATGAAACCCTGATCGTACTGGCCATCAGTGCACTTTCAAACCCTGCGGCCCAGATGGCCATGGAGAAACTCAAAGAGCTGCGTGGCTGCGAGGTTCATCTGACCCACATCCCGACTCCGGGCGATGAAGCCGGTCTCCGCAAGCTAAAGGTCAACCTGACCTGCGATCCGCAATACACCAGCAAATCGCTCTTCATAGGATGATGGGTATTAACAGGATATGAAAACAGTTGATCAATACATTCAGGATTTTCCATCTGAGATTCAGGCAATCCTGAGCAGGATCCGGGAGATCATTCTTGACAAGGCCCCCGGAGCTGAAGAGGGAATGGGCTACGGGGTGCCTGCGTACAAAACCGCCGGAAAACCTCTGGTCTATTTTGCTGCCTTCAAAAACCACATCGGATTCTATGCCACCCCTTCGGGACATGAACAGTTTGTAAAGGAGCTGTCGGCCTATAAACAGGGTAAAGGGTCGGTTCAGTTTCCGTTCAACAAACCGATTCCGTACGACCTCATCGGAAGAATGGTGGAGTTCAGATATGCTGAAAATCTGGCTGATGCAAATTCAGGAGGAGGTTGAAAAAAAAATTCAAAAAAATTTGGTCCGTATTGTTATTTATTTCTAACATTGTGTTAGAAATACATAACACTTGAGTCATGAAACAAACGATCATCATTTTTATCGTAGCCGCCCTGGTGCTGGTATCGACAGCACTTTGGTTCTTCAGTTCAGAAGCAGCATCGGATCCGATGGAGCTGGTTCAATTAGTAGTGATCATCCTGGTGGTGGGCTTTGCGATCTTTTTGGGAGTCAGGATGCTCAAGGGGGTACGGCGCGGTGAACCGGTTGAGGATGAACTGACCCGGCGG
>CAYGOU010000273.1:0-4080 GCA_964351455.1 uncultured Porphyromonadaceae bacterium | reverse complement strand
AATTTCTGCTATTATGTAAACCATAGCAAAAAAACCGGCACATCATAACTACATCATAGTAAAATAAACACCACATCATAACCACATCATAACAATTCGTTTCTTTATGATTTACATGCTTTTATGATTAAGATATCGTTACTACAGGTTTGCGCCTTTCAATGATATAGGTTCATCATTAAAACCGCAGGATGAAGTCTGTCAGGTGCTCGCTGTGTGGCAGGTTCATCTTTTTCCTGAGCCGGTAGCGACTGATCTCAACACCGCGAATGGAGATGTTCAGCAACGGTGCAATCTCTTTCGATGAGAGGTTGAGTCTTAAGTAGGCACAGAGTCGCAGGTCCCTTGCCGTCAATTCAGGGTAAGCCTCTCTCAAACGAAGAAGGAAGTTTTCATGAACCTGATCAAAATTGGTCTCGAAGATCAGTTGGGTATCTTCATCCTCGATGTTGCGGTCAATCTTGCGGATCATTTTTTTCATGGAGGTCTTAACCTCTTCACTTTGCGCATGACCCTTGAGACGGACCATCTCCTCCTTAATATCGGTCAGGAATTTATTCTTCTGAATGATTCCCATCGTTTGATTGGCCAGCTCCTTGCTTTTATGACGAACTTCTGCCCGCAGTTTTTCATTTCTGAGTTTGACAATTTCGCGCTCTGCCAACTCCGAGTCTCGTTTCAGCTTAAGGTTTTTGTGAAGCATTCGCCTCTCTTCCAAAATTTTTGTCCTCCTTTTTTCGCGTTTTAATTTCAGATCAATCATGCGATAGGAGATAAAAATCGTGAGGGACAGGATTACCAAATAGCTAATATATGCCCAAGCTGTTCTATACCAGGGCGTTTTGATTTCAAAAGAAAGACTCGCTTCACGTCCTGTCATCCCGAAAACGTTTCTGGCCTGCACATGGAGTTTGTATTCCCCTTCACGCAGATTGATCAATTCAGCATAACTCAACATGGTCCATCCCGTCCATCCCTGCGTAAGTCCTTCAAGCCAATACCGATACTCAGTTCTTGCCGGGTGTGTTAGGCATGGTGCGACAAAATGGATCCTAAGGTCATTGTTTCTGTAAGGAACGGGGGGTATGCTGACAGGGGCCCCGAGCTGATCCAGGTAACTGATAAACTGTACTGAGTCATTTCTCAGGCCAACCATGGATTTGAATAAAACCGGAAAATCTTTGGAATAGGTTATTGATGAGCCTGGGTCAAGATGCACAAATCCTTCATCGGTTCCCAAAAGAAAATCCCGCTCACTTAAGAAGCTTATGTTTTCAAAACTTGGAATGAATGATTCAGCCAATGGCGCAAGAATACGATCATCTTTGAGAAACATGGTGTCGTTGATGGTTCGCAGCTTTCCCGCCTCTGCAACTTGAAAATACCAGAAAGCTTCCGAGTCCTCCTGATAAAGCCTTGTTATGCGACCTGATTGCCCGAAAGTGCTGTTCCATCTATCTGCCGTCACGAAATCGCCAATATTGGGATCATAAATAAAGAACCCGGCCGGATTGCTGACCACTACATCGGGCTTGACCTTCAGTAATTCATTAAAGCTTCTCGTTCCCAATCTGCTCTTTTCATCAAAGCATTTCACTTCAACTGCAGATGTAAGTTCATCATTAAGCACAATTCTGAAAACACCTTCATATCCATGTCCCATCCATAATACCCTCGGACTCTCAAAGAACATGACGCGAGATGATTCTCCGAATCCCTCTATGCTGTTTCGTGCCCTAACACCGTCTTTATCTTTATAGTATACCTCGAGTCCGGAATAATTGCCTTGCAGAAAAAGGCTCCCGGATTCGGGTACAGCGATAAAATTCCAACCTCCCATGGTCGTTCCAATCTGCTTTACCCGATTACCCCGGATTGAAAAAGTTCCGAGATTATGCCCAACAATCAATTCATCACCCACTACATTCAACGACCAAACCTGTCCGGCAAGCTCCGGAATCTGATGCAACTTCAGCAGTTCACCGGATGGCCTTCCATACAAGAAGTTCTCAACCCAAAACAATCCTTGATTTGTGCCTAAGAACACCTTGTCTTCAAAAAGTGCAGAAGCATATCCACTTCCGACATCCTCAGTGGTTAACAATTCACTCAGTGGAGAATTGATAAAAACCTGGGAAATGCCATTGTCAAGTCCCATCCACAAAGCCCCTTCCAAATCGAGAAAAAGACTTAGAATCGTGTTGTTGGTCAGTCCTGATTCTTTATTCAGGTGCCGGACGATGTTTCCCCTGTGGTCAGAAATCACCAGTCCGTTTAGTATAGAACCCCAGAACAAATATCGCTCGTTGCCAATTGTACAAAACAACTTATTGTGTTGTAAAAACTCGTTGACTTCTGTTTTCCAAACGCTAACAATGGAATTCTCTAATGAATAAACTCCTTCATTCTGGGTACACACCAGCAATGCGCCCTCTACCTGATGGATGGCCCAGATATCCATGCCAGCAAAAAACTCCCCTCCGGGCAGTGGCTGCATTTCAAAACCTGAGATGTTATGCAAGCCCATACCCTCGTTATTCAGAATAAGCTGGTCACCGACCTGATGAAGAAACCCAAACCGCTCCGGTGCTTCGAGGTATTTCCATTCATCAGAAATCCTGTTCCAGATCAGGAGCGTCGTATAGCTCTGGAAATAGAGAAAATCCCCAAGTCTCGCCATCCTCCAAAATTCGCCGGGTTCTCTTCCTTCAAAGGCCTGGTAAAGAGAAAAATAATCCTGTCTGCCGGTTTGATTGGCTTGAATCATGCCAAATTCATTGAATCCCCCGGCGTAAATGGTTCCGTCATGATCCTTGAACAGGCTTCTGACAACCGACCCATTTGGAAGTGGCATCAAATCCCATTCTGCTCCATCATAAGTCAGTATTCCCTGATTGTTTGCAACGTACAAAACATGGTTGTCGGCTTGGGTAAAGGCCCAGCTTTGAGTGCCTCCTTTGTAGTCCTTTTTTGAATGGTGCTGTATGAATGGGATCCCAGTTTGCTTGATTTGAAACTGCCCCATCAACCCGGTTGGCCAAAACACCCACAAAAACACCCCTATCAGGTGAAATCCGAAAATCCTCATAACCAGTTGGCTTAAATACGAGCAACCGAAAGATACAATTCTTTTTGGTTTCGGTTCTTGAACAGGGAACCTGCCGTCTGCCTTCTGGCCTAAGTCAGCTGCATTTCGAGTGCCCGCATTCCTTGCAGGTCAAACACCCCTCCTGGTACATCAGCTTATCGCCCCCGCAGCTTTCGCAATGCTCACCCTTAAGAGCGAGAGTGCCGTCGGGAATGAACTGCTTAAGCGCCCGGGCCACACCGGCCTTCCATGAGTTGATGTTGGAGTTATCGAGCCTCAGCGATGATATGAGGTTCACCACGTAAGGTATCGGCATTCCGTGACGCAGCACTCCCGAGATCAGCTTGGCATAGTTCCAGAATTCGGTGTCGAACATGTAGGAGAGTCCACCAACCGTGCAAGGGTTGCCATACTTATCGGTATACTGAAAGTCGTATCTCGTGCTGCCATCATTATTCTTTACCTTGAATATCATCCCTTTGTTAATATTCTTGGGAATCAGCAGGGTGTCTTCTTCGACCCGTCCGGTGAATATCTCGTAGGGTCTCCCCTCAAGCATGCCCACAAACGCGATCCAGTCTTCATCTTCATTTTTAAAGCGAAGCAGTTCCGCCTCCAGGATCCTTGGGCGCTTCGGGGCATCGTTCATAGTCAGCTGCGAGGCCTCATCCTTCTTCTCCTTGCCCGACAGCAGCACGCCATCGCGTGAACCGTCGCGGTATACGGTAATTCCTTTGCAGCCGTGCTCCCATGCGGTTTTATAAACCTCAGCCACCATATCCTCAGTGATATCATGCGGCAGGTTTACGGTGACCGATATCGAATGGTCAACCCATTTCTGGATCGCCCCCTGCATCCTCACCTTGGCCACCCAATCGATGTCTTTTGAGGTTGACTTATAATAGGGGGATTTTGCGACCAGGTCGGCCAGCTGCTCCTCATCGTACAACTTCACAGCCTCGCTGTCGTATCCCTTGATCGTCAGCCAATCC